>WLMQ01000161.1 GCA_009700145.1 Actinomycetota bacterium | reverse complement strand
TGGTCAGCATTACCGACGACGCAAAGCAAGCGGCTTCTGGAATCGCCTCAATGCTCGGCGTTGAACAGCACATGGTTGAGCAAACACCATTCGCTCTCGTTGGACCGCCGAGCAAACTGATTGAAGACTTGCTCGAACGACGTGAGCGTTGGGGCTTCACGTACATCATCGTTGGTGCCGAAGATGTTGACGCGTTCGCTCCAGTTGTTGCTGCTCTCAACGGGAAGTAAGACGGAATCATTCGCATGTCTGAACCAAAGTCAATAGCACTTTGCGGAGCAGGGATGATCTCGGGCGCCCATGCAATGGCAGCGCAAATTCTAGGAATGCCAGTCGTGGCAGTTGCTTCGCGAAGCCAAGAGAAAAGCACCGAACGTGCCAACCAACTCAAGGCAAAGTCTGTCGAATATTCGCAACTTCCAGGTGGGGCCGACATCGTCGTCGTTGCGACGCCACCCGCCCAACACTTTGACCACGCGGTTTACTCACTACAACGCGGTGCAGCCGTTATCATCGAAAAGCCACTCGCCTACACGCTGAATGAGGCCGACCGCCTCGTGTCGCACGCCGAACAAAATGCACAAAAGATCTTGTACGCCGAGAATCTGGCCTACGCACCAATCGTTCATGCATTCATCAAGCGCGCAGCATCAATTGGTTCGGTGACTCATATGTCGTTTCGCACAGTGCAGTCACTGCCCGCGTGGGGCGACTTCACCACTGCCGAATGGGGTGGCGGGGCTCTCTTTGATCTGGGCGTTCACCCAATAGCTATTGCCGTCCTCGTGGGTCGCGCCATCGGTGCCGGCGAAGTTGTTGCGGTGTCAGCAAAACTTGAAGGAGAGATCACCGATACTCACGCCGAGATCGAACTGACTTTTACTAATGGCCTCAAAGCAAGCGTTGTTTCGTCGTGGCAAGGTTCAGAAACTCCTGAATGGAATCTTCAGGTGGCTTCAGATCAAGGTGTGGTCCGCGCCGAATTGATGCCCAATTTGAACCTCGAACACAATGGTGAAGAAGTTGCGCTGCCAACCCCAACTGCCCCAATTCCATTTATCCAACAATTTGGTTACACCGGTCAATTGCAAGCATTTGCCGAAGACCTCGCAAACCACACCACGCCATTCATGGACGTTGAATTCGGACGATGGCTGATGGAGATCGTGTGTGCTGGTTATGTCTCGGCACGACAAAACTCAACAGATGTCGTGGTACCTAGTGGCTGTAATCGATTCACTGCTCCACTCCAATTGTGGAAATCTGCATGAAGTTATCTAGGTCATTCATTGCGACAATCGCCACTTGCGCTATTGCGCTCACTGCCTGTGGAACAAGCGATGCCAGCGACACATCATCACCCAGCACCGAAGCACCGACCACAACAGTCGAAATTTCGAGTGACGTTCCATCGTCAACAGTCGCACCCACAACAACGGTCGCTCCCGACCCGTACGTATCGCCTGGTTGGTTGGCAGCCGAAAATGCATTGCCCGGCACCGATGCTTGGCGGATCACCAAAAAAGTTCCAGGTGCCAAACCTGTCACCGCCGAAGGCTCAATTGAGGGTTACGCCGATACAACAAGTGCTCAACCCGGTGACATCGTCACGCTCTTTGTCGCAACTGCTGCCCCCACCTGGCATGTTGAGGCTTACCGCATGGGCTGGTATGCCGGAATGCAAGGTCGCCTCATTTGGACCTCTGGTGAAACACCATCAACGTGGCAACTCGACATGTCCACCGACGGCGATACCAAAATGTCGCGCGCGTTGTGGGCGCCGTCGCTCACCTTCACGATCGACAACGCTTGGCCCGCTGGTTCGTACTTGCTCAAACTTGTTTCCAGTACATCTGAAGCGCACTATGTGCCGCTGACCATTCGTCGAGATTCGACAAGCGCTTCTCTTGTTGTCGTTTCAGCAGTAACAACGTGGCAGGCCTACAACCCTTGGGGTGGCTGCACGCTATACCAGTGTTTTGTTGGCAACCCGCGAAGTCGCGCCACTGTCGTCTCGTTTGATCGCCCATATGCCGCCTCTTACAACTGGGGTTCAGCCGACTTTTTAACCCATGAACTTCCGCTCATCAGTTTGATTGAAGAACTCGGAATCGACACGGCCTATGTCACCGACATTGATCTTCACTCCAGTGCGCTTGATGGTGATGGTTCAACGAACCCCGTTTTGTTGAACCGCACTGCACTTCTCACAACTGCTCACGACGAGTACTACTCGACCCCCATGCGCGCGTCTCTTGAACGGGCTCGTGACGCTGGAATCAACTTGGCGTTCTTCGGAGCCAATGCCGTGTACCGACACATTCGTCTTGAACCCAATGATGAAAGTTTGCCGTTCCGACAATTAGTGAACTATCGCACCGCCGATGACGATCCCATGACCGCGCAGGATCCTTTGCAATCAACTGTGCAATGGCGCAATGATCCAATCAATAAACCCGAATCGGCGCTCATCGGTATTCAATACTTTGCCGCCGGCGTCAAGACGGCGATGAAACTTGTTAACACTGACAACTGGGTTTTTGCAGGGGTGGACCTTTCTCGCGGCACTTCGTTGAAAAATCTCGTTGCAATCGAGGCCGACGGACTAGGTCACTCAAACCAAGAACCGGAAAATCTTGAAGTTCTGGCGAGCTCTCCGGTGACGTATAAAAAAGTCCGCTACAACCATGCGATGACTTATTACTCAGCCGACAGCGGGGCGGGTGTCTTTGCGACAGGAACGATTGGCTGGATTAACGCACTCGACACAACTGCTTGGGGCGACGAAAAGGTGTCGTTGGTCGTACGCGGAATCACGACCAATGTTTTACAAGCGTTCGCAACTGGTCCGGCTGGCGTTGCTCATCCAAGTGTGAGCAACGCCAGCCGTTATCGAACTTCGGTTCAACCAGTTAACGAGGACTAATTCAGCCCGCTGCGTTCAATGAACTGCGCGGCACGAAAGACAATAGACCTCCAGTACTTTGTTGCACCCACATGGCGTTTACGGCAGCCGATGTTGGGCCAAGCACATCTGCCCCCCAATATGTGACGTCGCTTTCCAGACGAGTTGAGAAGCTATTCCACCATTCTCCTCCAGTTTTAAACGCAGCGGGAAGTAAATCTGTTTCGCAGAAACCAGTCGAAACCGAATGAAAGTTGTTGACATCGGCAGTGACCGAATCGGCAGTGTTAGTTCCGAAGTAAGCGCCAACGTTGTTGTTGAAAACTACTATTACATCTCCAGACCAGTCAAGCTTCCATGGGGCACCCGAACAATCTGATGATACAAAATACAGAGCATCAGTTTGAACCCCCCACCGATCAATTGACAACCAATGACCGTTATCCCAAACAACGCCGCTATATTCGCCGGTCAACTGAATGTCGCCGAAGTCTTCGCCACCTGATCCGATGATCGCAATTGCATCACTCTTGTTGTCAATGGCAGTTTCGATTTCGGCAATCGACGTTGACGTGTAGTAACCCGTGACGTCCACCAAAATGTCGGCAGTCGCACCTGCGACACCCATTGAGTCGAACCACACTTCGAATGTTCCAGCATCGGCACCCGACGTCGGCAAGTTGACAGTGATTGAGTTCGCCACAGTTTTGCGAGCCTCAAAGTTGATGTTTGATGTCTGAGGGGCACCCACTGCATCAGCTGGCCGAACTGACACGTAACCGTCTGCTGTTGAATTGACAACAGTGACGTTCAAGACAACACCAGTTGAACCAGCGGGCATGACTGTCTGTGTGCCAGCACCTGTTGGAATAGAACCAGTGACTTTGACGTCATGTGGCACGCCGGTCACAAATGGACCAGCCCACAAAACGACCGCATCACGAGTGTCAAGCACACGAACCGGTGACACCGCAACGAACGTTGAACTCGTTGCAGGTGCTGCTCCGGCTTGGGCAAAGAGAGTCACCCCACCGCCAAGTGAAACCGCTATCGCGGCTCCAATTGCTGCCCATCTGATGCGCAGTGCATGCGTTGACATTGATAGAGACTTCTTAATGATGTGTTCTGACATTTCGCAAGTTTGGCGAAACGACCAGAACATGACAATAGTAGAGAACGAATGAAGAAAAATGTAGGGCTAGCCCTACCTCAAAAATTCGTTAAAACTGGGTTAACCCAGTCTCTCAAATAATTGGCGAGATGATCAATGAGACCTCAGTGCAATTGACTGCAGCCCTCAACACCACGGACGCGAAAATCAGTTGTGAACAACGGGTGGGCGCTGAGGGACTCGAACCCCCGACCTCCTCGGTGTAAGCGAGGAGCTCTAACCAACTGAGCTAAGCGCCCGTCTAGAAGTGGAAATCCTACCGCCACCTGGGTCGTTCAAAACGAGAAATAGCGGG
>WLMQ01000160.1 GCA_009700145.1 Actinomycetota bacterium | reverse complement strand
GGCCAACAACAGCGCGTAGCCATCGCTCGCAGTTTGGCGATGAACCCCGAAGTGATGTTGCTCGACGAAATTACATCGGCACTCGATCCCGAACTAGTCGGCGAAGTACTCGACGTCGTGCGCGAACTCAAATCAAACGGCATGACAATGTTGCTCGCAACTCATGAGATGGGCTTTGCCCGAGAGATCTCTGATCGAGTGTGTTTCTTACATCAAGGTCAAGTGCTCGAGTGCTCTCCCCCGGCAGAATTTTTCAGTCGTCCGCAACATGAGCGAACTCAACAATTCTTGCAACGCGTCACCGACGCCGGTCGCCTCTAGCCCGAAATACGACCGCTCGTGACACCGCACACGATGTCGCGACCGATACACAACGCCACTTCTTCTTCGAGTTTTTCTTGATCCCACGAATTGATGAAGTCGGCGTGACCTGTGATCAAGCCACCCGATGCCAGTTGCAAATGCGATGCATCGCCATGAACTGGATACGCAACCGAGAAAATGAGTTGCGGCACCGAAACCGGATGACTACTTGGGCACTTGCCGTTTGACGAGTAATGCATGTGAGTGCGGTGTCCATCAACATCAAGATTTTTTCCATCCCAACAATCGGGGAAGGTGATGTCGATGCGTAAACCGCGATCTTCTGGACAAGACGGTGGTAGTTCATCACGCATGCCGCCACTTCCACACGACCAAGCAACAACCGAAGTCGGTTGCGCTTCAGTAGCCATCGCATCGCCAGCGATCATCATTAAGCCGGGTGGGAAAGCAACAACTGTTGTGGGGTCAACGCCTACTCCGGCACGGTAGTAAGCGACACTTTTAACGGGCGTTATAAGTTGGCCGTTATCAAGCAGTGCGGGAGCCCAATACGAGGCAGTATCTTGCTGCTGCTCGCACGTTGTGCCTTGGCCAAGCAACGACTCAAGATTTGCATCAGCGTTTGAAGTGACATTCCCGAAAAACACATGTAGGTGCGATGCGCCCGCATCACCCGGATACACAATCGGATCATCGGGCAAGGCATGACTAAACGGACACTCAACGACAAACTGTCCAACTCGACCTTGCGGTCCAGTCACTGGCTGATCGGGCTTACCCATCACTGATGCTGCGTCCACGGGCATTGCCGAATGATCATGAGTCATTGAATCATGCGAATCACTTGCGCACGAGCCGAAAAGAAACAAAGACCCGGCGAACAAAAGTGATTTTGTTCGCCGGGTCATTGTTGTTGTACTTCTATGTCTGACGAGATCAGTCGATCTTGTCAGGAACCGTAATTGCGTCGAGGTCGATGGCCGGTGGTGTTGCACTTGCTGGCACTGCTGCAGCAGTTGCAGCATTGGGCATTGACTCTAGAACCGGCATGTCGGGCAACGTTGCAGTTTTCCAGTCAACTGACGGCGGAGCAGTCTCAGCATCAACCAACCAGGTGATCACGTTCAAGTCGCCGGCGGTCCAGTCGCCAGCATCTTTGCTGAGCGGCGAACCGCACGGAGCCAACTTTTCGAGATCGAGCGGTGCTGATGTTGTGAAGGTGTTGCCTTCGAAGCAGTTGCCCAAAGTCCACAAGTCGGTGCCGGCTGAGCCAACAGCAATGTCGGCACGACGGTTGTCTTCAAGCACATTGCCACGCACAGTGGTGTCTTGACTGTCCCACAACAAAGCCCCATCGGGCTGAACCGGCATCAACTTCTTGCTGTCAGCACAGGTTGTATCCCAAGCAGTTTTTTCGGGCATTGAATCATTGGGGTCTTCTTCAAGGAACGGTACAAGTCCGATGCCCGTCTTGTTGTGATTCCAGACTCGGTTGCGTTCAATGATGTTTTGCACACCACCGGCGCTCAAAATACCGTTACCCATCGCAAGAATTGCCACGTCAATAGCCGGAGTATCGGGCTGATTATTGTCGTAGACCAAGTTGCCAATGATGGTGGTCTTACGTTCGGGGTAACACAATTCGTAGCTACCACTGTTCGGAACAACTCCAGCGCGGTTGCGACGGAAAATTGAGTTCACGATGATCATGTTTCCACCCGAGTTAGTACCCGAATAACCGAGACCATTGTGTTCGGACACGAAGTGATTAATGAGCGAATCACAGGGATAGCACTCGCCGACATACACGCCAGCGTCGGGGCTTCCGGCACCGTATGAGTGATCGAGAACTCCTCCAACGGAGTCGAATACATACACGCCGTAGTCGCCGTTACGCCATGCGGTGAGGTAATCACCGCGGTAGCCAGTCACACCAGTCCAGAAGAAACCATTCTTGGTGTAGTTCATAGCCGTCATGTTTTCGAGAGCGACACCGTTGGCACCAACAACACGAATTCCGTTGTCCAGTTCAAAATTGCCATCAAGGATGACGGTGTTGCGATCGAGTCCACGAATGACGATGTTGTTTGTGGTCACCTGCACGGCTTCGTTATAGGTGCCAGGTGCAATCAAAATGAGGTCGCCTTCAACTGCAGCATCAACTGCTTCTTGAATCGTTGGGTAATCGGCCGGAACATTCAGCACGCCCTCAACTGCTGGAGCATCTGTCGCCGGAGCATCAGTAGCAGGCGCCTCTGATGTCGCAACGTCGGTTGATGGTGCGTTAGTGGTTGTTGCGGAGTCGTCTCCACCACACGACACCAATCCCACTGCGAGTAACACGACCCCTGCGAGTGCGCTGATTGATCGCTTCATATTTCCCCCTCTTGAACGGTTTATACCGATAAACAATGGTAGTTCACGAAACAGTGAGAGTCCCATACATTCCGGCCCCAGGAGCGCCGTGAATAGAACAATAAAACTTATAAACACCAGGAACGTTGAAAAGATGCGTAAATGAATCACCTGGAGTAAAGGCAGTCGACGGCACGCCCCAAGCCGCCGGCGACATGTCAGAAGCGAGCAAAGCCGTCAGGCCAGCATCGTCTGTGATGGTGTCGGGAAGAATGTTGTGGTCATTGCGTCCACGATTTTCAAAGACAACTTCGGTTCCGGCCTTGATTTCGTACTCACTGGGTCGATACGAGTTATCTAAAACCTGAATGGTGATCGACTCACCATTTGGCGGGACCGTCGCAATGGTTGTGGTGACTGCTGATTCGGGGCTATCTGCACCACAGCTCACTAATAAAACGGCTGATACGACAATTGAACTCACGAGTGAAATTTTCATTGTGTCTATTCTGATCTCAGGCGGTGGGCAATTGGTAATTTTCGAATCGTTCTCGCAAAGTCTTTTTCGAAAACTTGCCAACGCTTGTCTTGGGAACTTCGTCAATGAACACAACATCGTCAGGAACTTGCCATTTGGCGACTTTGCTCGAGATGAACTCAAGAATTTCTTCTTTTGACAAGGTCGCTCCTGCTTCGAGCACGACACAGGCAAGCGGACGCTCGCTCCAACGTGGATGCAGCACACCAATCACCGCGGCTTCACGTATCAATGGGTGAGCCATCAGTTCATTTTCAAGCTCAACTGAACTAATCCATTCACCACCGCTCTTAATGAGGTCCTTGGTGCGGTCGAGCAAACGAATACGACCACGAGCATCAACAGCAGCGACGTCACCCGTGCGCAACCAACCATCTTCGGTAAAGCTTTCACCAGCGCGTTCGTCGTTGTAATACGTCGAAGCAATCCAGTTGCCGCGACATTGCAATTCGCCGCTTGATTCGCCGTCCCACGGAACACTGATCGCCGTGCCGGGTTCGACAACACGACATTCAACGCCAAACATGATCCGACCAACTTGCGTGCGCAAATTTGCTTGCGCGTCAATGTCGAGCATCAATTGGTCGCTATCTAAATGGCACACCGCGGCAAGAGGACTCGTTTCAGTCATTCCCCACGCCTGCAAAATGGGCAGACCAGTTTGTTCGCGATAGGCCTCGCTTAATGCACGCGGCACTGCTGAACCACCACATGGAATCACCCGCAAACTTGATGTGTCACGACCCTTGAGTTCGGGCAACACGCCCATCCAAATTGTTGGTACTCCTGCAGCGATGGTGACTTTTTCGTTCACAATCAAATCGGCGACTGCCTTGCCCGACAAGTCGGGACCAGGCATGACGAGATTTGCTCCGGCTGCAACTGCAGCGTGGGCCAATCCCCATGAGTTGGCGTGAAACATTGGCACGACGGGAAGAATTGAGTCGCGCTCAGAAACTCCGAGACCATCGGCCATCATCGTGGCCATGGTGTGCAAGAAAGTACTGCGGTGCGTGTACACAACACCTTTAGGGTTGCCCGTTGTGCCACTGGTGTAACACATGCTCGCTGCAGTGTTCTCGGGAACTTCTTTGAATTGTGCGGGAGCAGCTTTGGCCAACAATTCTTCGTAGTCGTACGACGGAATGCCAGCGAGATCGGCAGGAATTTCACCCTTGCCATCATCCATGATCACG
>WLMQ01000016.1 GCA_009700145.1 Actinomycetota bacterium | reverse complement strand
GTCTCTGGCAAGAGTCATAAGAACGTCAACGTTGGCCGGCTCTCAGCCCACCGCGCAGCCTTCTCAGCGTTCTAGGTAGGAATCGGCGCGTTCCATAGCGTGTTTTCTACCCAGAACGCTGAGAGGGCTTCAAGGCAGTCGAAGGTTTCAAACCGCCGGCCGCCATTGAACTCGCTGGTGTTGGTGATGGTGGATCAGCCACCACCCCCGACTCTGATCCCGAGTGATGTAATTCGGCGATCTTGTCGCCGTACACAAAGCGAATCCATAAGTTAATCATCGTCGGCAGCATGGCCGCACTAAGGCGGATACGGCAACGTGGATCGCAACCAGGCGACTGACTGACTAACCAGAATTCTCCAAATGAATTAGCCTCAGCTAAAAGTCGCCCTCACCGCTGGACTCATAGTAAGACATCGAAACTGAGACCTCTCCGTAGGAGCCGTCGCTTGAATAAGTCTCGCTTAACTCACAACGTTCGACACCTTTCCCAGGTTCTATGTAGTAATAGAGGTAATCATAATAATCGTAATCCGTATCTTCATAGTCACTACAAGTAAGAGTTACGTCTAAGTAATTACCGTCGTAAGCTCCAAGGTTTTGAATCGAGATTTCTTGTCCTGCTGCCGGATCTTGAATGAAACATATTTGTTGTGCTATTTGTCCTATCTCGAAATTCATAGTGTCAAACGGATAAATGATTACATCACAACCAGAAGTAGAACTATCGACGGGGGCTGACGTTGACGTTTCACTCTCAACATATTCCTCGCTACCAGTGAAAGTCACTCTGGAAGGCGAACCCAGATTTGCATTAGATTCATGCGGAAATAAGTGAACCCTATAAGTTCCAGAAAGCAGATTCATGTTGACTATGGATGGGTCATACGAGACAATTCTGCCGAAAGAATCTTCTTGATCGTCCCCAGCGAATAGAACCTCGGAATCTTGGAATACTTCGATTTCCAAATCAATTTCACTGGACACTTCAAGTCCGAAGTAGGTGGAACTCTCTAAATCTCGATCAGAAACAGAGAGGCAGAAATATGATCCGGCTGATGGTAGAACTTCAAATGTTGTTGAGTCCCCTGACTCCAAGATCTGCAGTCCTTCATCTTTGCAAGCGCGCCGCCGACTATCAATGTTCGCCAAAACTTCATTTCTCTCCTGTGCCTCAAGGAAAACATCGGAGTCCAAAAACTCTGGGACTACCATTGCATCATTAGCCAATCTTTTACCGACTTTGGACCTTTGCTTTCCAGGGTCATTTGACAAGTCAATCGAGTTGAACTCCATATTTGATCCATCGTCGTCACCAGTTGAGTAATACAACTTCGAAGACCCAGAAGTTACTAAACCACCTATTAAACCATCCTCATCAATTTCAACAAGTTCGCCTTCCAATAAACGAACTAATCGATAGTTGTCATTGTCATCTTTAAAAACGAACACATTTGAATTACCACTTGCTACTTCTATGACTAACGCGATATTTTCTTCAATCTTGTCTACATCCTGCTCAGATTCATTCAAATACCAAAGTTCGCCATCGCTTAATAAGTAGACCTGATTCTGCATAATGAAAAGCTGACTTATCGGCGAGTTGAAATCAGAAAGATAAGTCAAGCCCTCTTCCTCAGTTCCGATTAACAACTCGCTTGAATTTGAGTCCCATCCAAGAATTGTCTGGCTCTCAGGAACGAAGTACATGGTTGTCAACTCACCAGAGTAGAAGTCACTACCGATTGGCTCGGCCTCTGAATTAATGGAGAATACTTGCCACTCATTAAATTCGGAATCCTGTGAAGCAGCACTGACATAAAGTGATTTTCCATCCGTTGACGAGAATGCTGATACCTTTTCACCCTCGGCAACAGTGGTAATGGTTCCGGCATCCGAGTTAGCCATAATTAGATCTAATTTCACTTTTTCGTTGCCTTCATCAACGGCAACAACTATGCCGTTATTCAGCACATCCACTACGGAACTTTCGAGAGCTTCTGGAGATGTCTGCCAAAGTTTTAAACCGCTGGATTTGAGGATTGTTAAAAGAGATTCACCGGAACCATTTTCAGAAAAGCCGTAGTACAAGTCTCCGGAAGGCGTCGTGCCGAAATCAGAGAGTTCTACTTCAACTTCTTCAAGTTCTACTCCTTCGGAGTCAAAGGTGCGAATTGTTGAATTATTCGTATCGTCGTCTTCATCGATCACGAGAACAAGATCACTTGTTAATAGTTTGCAGTAACCACGTCCAAGTTGAGTCTGATTTCCTTTCAGATCGATCAACAAACAACGGCTTCGGTTTTCTTCAGTAACCGTTACGAAAAACTTGGATTGGTTGGAAGAGTAATAAGTTGATATTGAAAAGTAGTCTGGTTCTATTAATTCGATGACTAATTCAGAATCTTCTTTAAGAATGCTTAATCCAACCTTGTCTTTCTCCGTGTAGGAGACGGCCACGTCGCCGTTCTGTAATGAAACATAATTGCGAACAGAAAAAGTTTCGCCTGATAGCACTTGGATCTGAGAAATTTCCTCCACCCGGTTCTTTCCGGCACCATCTAAAATCTTTTCAACTGAATTTGAGGAACCAACTTGCAGGTAGTCGATTTTTTCATCATCAAAATTCGCCAAGACAACCGAAGATTCTGAACCACTAGACCCGTTTGAATAACTCTGAAATAGGAAAAAAGCAACACCAGTGACTGCGAATACAACTATTGCAATGATGGCGCTTTTCTTTTTGGGAAATCTAGGGAGCGTCTTTTCTACAACTGAAACATCATTAGAAAATCCCGGATCTTCGTTTGGGTCGGTAGGTGGCGGTGGAATCACAGTCATTTCAAATTCTTCCTTCTCAATCAACTACAAGCTGTAGCTATTGGATTTGTTGTTCTAAATGGATAACTACCTCGGGAGTCAACATAATTACAGAGGAAATCAAGAATGTCTGAAGCGCTTTCGCTCTTCAAAATGACAAACCGTTCACCGTAATAAAAAGCATCAGAAATATCTTCGTAGTCAGACTTAAACCGCTTCGCTTCTAATATCCAGTCACCTTGGCGACACGACTGGAGAGTTCGAAGGATCGCACGATTGTTAAAGGACGTGAGTAAATCGGGGTTATTAACTCTCTGGAAATTTGAAAAAGCCTCAATACATGCATACGGAGGCGGATCGTACAGAATGGGTTCGTAAATGAACCCTTTGCTCTGTGGCAGATACCGAATCGTGTGTTTGACAAGGTAACCAGCCGAATCTGGCACGTTGTATCCGTAAAGCTCATTCTTGTTCTCGTCGTAGGCAAGGTTGAGAGCTTGACGAGGATTTCCTCCCAATTCGTAACTAATGTTGGCCCAGTTCCAGATGCAGTTTTCTTGATAAAAAATCATCCCGAAAGCCTCTGAGTCACGTAATTTTTCTGAGTTAAAGAAGATCCCGTACTCGAGCACTCCATCCCCAGTCAGATCCAAACTCTTGACACCGTCTGGAGGGAAGTCAGTCTCGATCGTCATTTCCTTAGATCGCTCGACCCAACCGCCAGATGTATATTCAAGAAAATGTGGCTGGAAGTTATCTATCCCAATCGCAAATTGACCACACGAACTAGTTGATACCTGCGAGGTCATTGAGTACGAATTAAAAAACCCATAAGTCGCTAGAGCCTCTTCAGGACTTGCAGCAACAGGTAGCGGCGAAAGAGTGCTAGTAGTGGTAGTTACTAATGGAACTGTGTCTTCAATTGGTGGGTCCGTAACCTCTGAATCTGGCAATTCTAAAACCCGTTTAGGCTCTGTTTCGGAGGATTTATCCTCGTTTCCCGATCCACTACAACTAACAATTACCGGCAATAGAAGAGCAACTCCCAATTTAAGAAGAAATTGAAATTGTTTCATATATGTTCAATATATCACCCGCCGTACATCCCTTAATCACCAAGGTTTTTCTCTATAAATCAGAGATATCCAGGGCTTTCAGAATTATCCATGCCGACCGAAACCAACTGTGACAGAGGTAAGGCTCGTTCGTTATCTCGCGAATATATCTGCACTAATTGCTCACGTGTCGGACTACTTTATTGCGAAACTCGAGCTGCGTGTTGAAACAGGATCGCCGCAAACAACTTGCGAACATCACGTCTTGCAGTGCACCGATCACCTCCGGTGACATTCCGCAGAAATTATCAGCAAACAAGTTGAACAAGATCTCAAACAATTCATTGTCCGAATAGCCCAAAAAATGAAGCGTCATATCAAAGCGACTGGGCAGACCAGGGTTCGACCAAAGGAACCGTTCCATTCCAACTGGATACCCCGCGACAATCACCGCGATGTTTTCAAGGCTGTTTGTCCCAAGTATTGCGAGACGGACGTGCTTCGACAACATAACCACTCGACCACAGGCTAAGAGACTTATACATCTGATCAATGTGACGAGCCACGATAGTCTTGCCAGTTCTTAGATTGCCCGTGAAAACCAAACGGGACGATGAGCACGAACCATGGCTTCAATAACGCCCTCGATTGACTCACCACATAGTCCTCGCGCTGGGATGATCTGTTCAACCTTGGCAAGAATTTCGGTCTTGCAACCAACCGGAACACAGCAGAAATTGAATTTCGCCTGAGCGGAACAGCCATATACCGAGTAACCACTTTGGCGACATGGACTGGCATTACCGGAGCCAAAACCCTCCAGTCCACAGTTTCGATCAGCAACAATGGGGCGCATGAGTCTCGGTGCGAAAACGAAACCTTGAGAACAATCGGGGGTCGTCTTCGCCGTCAAGCGTTGATTGCGGGACATAACCCCTGCTCAGTACCTTTCTGAAATTTCTCGCACCCACCGCACAAAATGGGTTGCTTTGTTCGTTTGTCAATTGAACAAAATCAATCGGCCCAGAAGGCCCTGTCCCAAAGGTGGGAATTCGGAGTGAATCTCGAGCAGTGTGCCGCGAAAATTCGCAACTACGTCATTGACATCAGCAGCAACTCCCATCGGGGGTCGCTCGAACTAGGCCAGCGCCTCACATTCATCTTCATGATGGAGACCTACCGCGTACGACTCACCGAAGGCGACGAACAAACCGGTCCTCTCCTCAGTATTGATCTGTGTGTTGCGCCAACTGCTTCAACTTCAGAAGAACTTGATTGGGTCGCAAAATATCATCGAGCAAAGAAAACTCGGCTCAGTAGCTATGTCAAGCAGAACCCGAATCACCCCGAGTTAAACGACCTCTATTTTTCGTTCTCAACTTCGGCCGATTCGCTCAACAAGTCTCAGCTTCGTCGCATTATCAACAGCATGCGTCAAATCGCACACGACTTTCGCCATGCCCACAATGTTCAGTTCACAGGGCTAGTGGCACCAAGGCCTACCAATGAAGATGACCTTGATGTTGATTCGCGTCAAGGAATAGCCAAGTATTACAAGGCCGATGAGGACGACTCCAACGAACACCTCAGTAGTGAATACGACGTCATTCACGAAGTGCGAAACCTGTCAACCGAAGAAATCTTGGCCGAGCTCGACAAACTCATCGGACTCGAAGATGTGAAGAAAGAAATCCGCCAGATTGTGGCTGCTCAACGAGTGGCGGTCAGGCGACGTGAAATGTTTATGCGTGGTGAGCAATTATCACCACACTTGGTCTTTGTTGGTAATCCAGGGACGGGGAAGACCACTGTTGCCCGACTTCTCGGCGAGCTTTACAGTTCTATTGGCCTTCTGAAGCGCGGACATGTGGTTGAAACTGAACGTAGCGGTCTTGTTGGTGCATATATTGGTTCATCAGCTATCAAGACTCGCCGAATTTGCAAACTAGCCCTTGATGGAGTTCTTTTCATTGATGAGGCGTACACGCTCATTAACGAAGAAAGCGAAAAAGACTATGGCCCTGAAGCGGTTGCAACGCTGTTGACCTTTATGGAAAACAATCGCGGTCGAGTCGCTTTGGTGATTGCTGGTTATCCAGATGAGATGAATAAGTTGCTGCGTTCAAATCCAGGTTTGCGTTCACGTTTTGATAACACGGTCATCTTTGACGACTATGACGACAAAGAGCTTGAAGAGATCTTCTTAGAAATGGTTGCCAAGAATGATTATGAACTAAGTCCAGAGGCGTACGTGGCGGTGAGTAATTACATTCAAGCGTTGCCAAATCCGAGGCCCTACTGTTTTGCCAACGGTCGCGAGATGCGAAAATTGCTGAACGAAGTGGTCAAGAATCAGGCCGTGTATGTGTTGAACAATTTCGATTTAGCTACGGCAACCGAAGAACAACTACGCCTGATTCCTGGTGAGTCAGTTCCACCAGCTTTGGTTTGGAAATCAACCGAACACAAGGACAACGGCCGTAACTGGTTCTAACAAAACGTCTGAGATTTCTTCGTGTTCAACGTAGAACGAAGACTATTACAAGCGACTATCAGCAATCCCAATTAGCGCTTTAGTCTTTAAAGCTTCAACCTTGAAGCGTCTACCTAGCAAAGGTTGAGTCGACTTAATATCATTTCGTACAAGTTGTCCTAAATCTTCAGATACCTTCATCCCCACAGCATCTTGAATACTTATTGTTATTGGGAAATACTCCCTAGTTGGCAATAGCCGCACATCGCACACAATTTTCTTGATCTCACGTTGAATGACGTAGAGATGTCCAAATCAAGTCATTGTCATTGCCGATCACTGAAACTTAGTTAGATGGGTGAAGGTCGCTGAAGGGTTTTTCTTCATGTAGTAAATCAGTAGGTCAGCAGTCGCCTTCGCATCACCTAGTGCACGATGAGCTTGTCCTGTTTCAATGCCGAATTGCCTCGCGGCTTCACTAAGTTTCAACTTGCCGTATCCCAACTCAATTCCAAGACTGAGAGTGCAGGCCATTGTCTCTAACTGTTTCTTTCGAATGAGTTTCAGTTCATAGTTAATTCGGGCGCGATCAAAACTCGCATTATGCGCCACGGGAATGCGGTCTTCAATGAACTCTGAGTAAGTTGGAAATATCTCTTTGAATGTCGGAGCACTGGCTACTTGATGGGTCTTGATTCCGTGCACACGAGCTGCCATCGGATGGCCAACAGTGCCATCCCCACGAAGAAACGTCGAAAAATTCTCCGTTATCTTTCCCTCAGAAGTAACGACGACCATCGCCAATTCAATGATTCGAGACTCGGCATGAAAGCCCGTTGTTTCCGTGTCAATAACGACGTACTCAATTGCAGACTTCCTTCGACTAAACATCTTCATCTCACAAAATCAACAACGACCGGGGCATGATCACTTAAAGACCACGCATCAGGAAAGTCCTGAATTCCTCCGGTAACAACATCTACTTCGTCCAAGAGATCTTTTGAAGCAAAGATGTAATCCAATTGTTGGGCTTTTCCATTTCCATCAGCGTTCCCGTTCTTATGTGTCCACAAATGTCCACATTCATGACCAACACCACATCCCACACAATCTTTCAGATTTTCCCTATCTTCACTTGTGTAATGGATGAGATCAACCAATCCGATTTCAGTAAATAGGTGAGTTACATTTTGCGGATGAAGATTGAGATCTCCGGCAACGACGACTCGTGTACGTCCCGACTTCAAAATTGCTTCTAAGTCATTCATCAGCGTAGGCACCGAGTACCTACCCGAGCCGTTGCTGTCGCCATTTCTATCAACTGTCAACCCATACATACCGACGATGGTGCCCCAACTTTCTTGACCCTCGTAAACGTCGGCTGCTACTAATGCGCCTGGGAAATGAGTGTCTAATTCGTATTTTGAAAACTTCTTCTTTACTGTCGTAATCTGTTCTAACTGATAGCGAGACGAGGCCAACACGGTTCCCCACGGTCGCTTCGAATCGATTCCTCCCTGTCGATACAAAGAAGTCCAGCCATCCCATGTTCCGCTCCCTTTTTCTTGCGCTTTAGCTTCAGTCAAAACAATGATGTCGGGATTGATGACTTGTTCTATCCACTCACGCCGTGCGTTAAGTGGTT
Source organism: Actinomycetota bacterium (assembly GCA_009700145.1). Classification (GTDB taxonomy): domain Bacteria; phylum Actinomycetota; class Acidimicrobiia; order Acidimicrobiales; family Ilumatobacteraceae; genus Casp-actino8. The sequence continues at coordinate 17,320 of WLMQ01000016.1, read as the reverse complement.
GCCGAGGTGCAATTGACTTCACATTCCATGTTGCAATTCGAATTGAACTCATCTCTTTCCTTCTTTACATCTGTCTTAACTTCTAAAGCCACTACGGCCAGTAATACACCATCACGACACTTGACCCGGGTTGAACAATTCCATCTGGCACAACCATCTTGTTTTCTTCTAATTCCTCAGGTGATGACATCAGCACACCAACGTAAATATCTGAATCATCCGGATTGTTGAACCACTGTGGATCTTGTACGGGATCAGCGCTATCCCCTTCTTCATAAACCCATCCATTTGCCTCAATTGCAGCTTTCACCTTCGCAAAAACATCATCGGCTGAACCTTCAATCTCAAAGTATTCGGTATAAGCATCAACGGGCTCAATAGCAAAATACGAATTCATCAGGTCCTTGTTCGGCTTCACTGAGTCAATGTTGACGATGTCGTCCCACCAATCTGGCTTTGCCACAGGCACATCTGCATCGCACTCAACATCACCACTTGGTTTGCGTCCGAAATTGAATAACTCTTTGGCAATGGCGTCAACGCATCGTGAAATAAAAATCTGCGAATGTCCCTCGCCTTTAAAGGTCAACAACGTCGCATTCGTTCCTAGGTGCGTCACCATTTCTTGTGCCCAACGTATTGGAGTAGCAGGGTCTTCGGTGCCACCTAGAACAACTATTGGTGCATCGCCCTGATAATCAATTTCAAAAAGATCAGCGTCATCAAAAACAGACTCGCAATATCCACCGCCAAACGAATCAACGTCATATTCACGTGCGTACCACGGTGCGACTTCCTGAATTTTCTCTAGCAAAGCTTTTGGATCGCGAGATTCGGAGTAGACGATGCCACTGGCACAATCGATAATGCCTGATGCATCGTAACCATCTCCGAAAGTTCCATCTTCGCCCCGACCTACATGCCAGTCGGCCATTTCCAAAATTTGCTTGGGGTCTCCACTGACCAGAGTGCTCAGTGCATCGGCCAAATATGGCCACTCTCCTCGTGAATACAACGCCGACGACGTCGCAGTGTCGACGACGACTCCATTGACCTCACGTCCATCGTCAGTAAACAACGATTCCAGATCGTAAGAGTTATACAAATCAAGCCAATCGGCCTTCACATCGTCCGACGAAAATGAGCATTCATCAGGTGTTGACTCACACCAATCAACCCAATTGTTGAACGCATTTTCAAATCCTTCAGCCTGAGTGAGATAGTTCTGTTCGGCAGTGTCACCTTGCGGATCGTATGCGCTATCTAAAAACATCGCCTCAACTCGATCTGGGAACAACGTCGCATACACCCCACCTAAATAGGTGCCATACGAAATTCCGAGATAGTTGATTTTTTCATATCCCATCGACTCACGAATCAAATCCATATCGCGCGCGGTGTTCTCGGTTGAATAGAAACGAAGAGCCTTGCCGAACTTCTCTATGCAAGGCTCATCAATCTCCATCCAGTCGTCGTATAGAGATTGTTCGCGTTCATCGTCAGGTGTGTAATCAAGATAGATGAACTTGTCATTTTGTAGATCGCTCAAACAACTCAAACCGCTTGAGCTACCGACGCCGCGAGGATCAAACCCGACGATGTCAAAATCCTCAAGTCCTAGATTTTCAATGAATTCGGCCGACCAACTGTAAACAAAGTCCACACCCGACTCCCCGGGTCCACCCGGGTTACTGAGCACCACACCTTTGGGCTTACTACTTGTCGCCGGAATTCGCAATAGTGCGATTTCGAGCGTTTCGCCTTCAAGGTCCGAATAGTCAAGTGGCACCTCAAGTACGCCACATTCAAGATTCTCGGCGTCGGGATATTCATCACATGTCGACCAATCAATGGAGTCCACTTTGATATCGGACGGAATCGCCGCTTCCGATGAACACGCACCAAGACCTAGAAGACCAACAAACAGGGGGACCGACACCAATTGGCGAATCTTCACAGGACATCCTTTAATTGGCTCTCATACGACGAACTGTTATTGGTCTATCAGTGACGTATATATATGTATCAAATCAAAGTCACACTGATTTCCCGCGAAGCCACCGCCCAAACCACCTCCAACCCCACCCCGCACCCCGCCTCACCAGCAACTATCCTCTACTTCGTGCCTCTTCGTCGCCTGCTTCCCCTCGTCGGCGCACTTATCCTTCTCCTTTCGGCCTGCCGCGTTGACGTTCGCATCGATGTCACGGCCGACGACACCGGCGCTGGCGATATCGCCGTCACTGTCGACCTCGACGCCGAAGCCGTCACCCTCGTTCCGGGTCTTGCCGAAGACCTGCGTATCGACGACCTCATCTCAAGTGGTTGGGTTATTGAAGGCCCCACCCAAATCAATAGTGGTGGTCTGCGCGTCATCTTGCGTTACGCATTTGAGTCCCCCGCCGAGGCAACCACGGCCATGCGCCAAATCAGCGGACCCAACGGCCCACTGCTCAACCCCGAACTCAAACGCACCATTGATGGCCGCACCGTCAGCACAACTCTTGACGCAACTTTGCAATTCGTCGGCGGCATCGAAGCATTCAGTGACCCGACCCTCAGTGCAACCATTGGCGCCGCTCCGTGGGCAGCAACCGCCGAAAAACTTGGTGTTGATCCCACGCAATCGGTTGGAGTCACTCTCGTTGCTCACCTACCCGGCGACATCAAAAAGAGCACGGGCACCGAAGCCGAAGGTGGCGTTATTTGGACTGCACCCAACGACGGCACCGCTGTTGCAGTCGTTATCGGAACCGCCGAATCAAAAGTTGATGGTGGCTTCTGGCAAATTCTTGCCAAGGTCATTGGCTACATACTTGGTCTCTGGCTCGTCATCATTGGCATCTTGATTTTGCTAGTCATCATTTCCCGCCGTCGTCGCACCGCTCGATCAACCACGCGCGCAACTAATCGCGCCACACCCGACGCCTAGATTTCACTCATGGCCCGCCTGCGACTCGTCTATAACTGTTCCGATTGCGGAGCTTCATACCCAAAGTGGACCGGCAAGTGCACCGCATGTGGTGCATGGAACAGTTTGGTCGAAGATGTTGAAGACCCCAATGCCAACAGCATTGCGTCACTTGCTGCCGGCTTGGCTCTTGTGCCAGCGGGTACTGCACAGTTAATTGGAGAAGTTGACACCACTCACGGCTCGCCACGTAGCACTGGTATTGGCGAACTCGATCGCGTCTTAGGCGGGGGCTTAGTGCCCGGCTCGGTCACCTTGCTCGGTGGCGAACCAGGTATTGGCAAGAGCACATTGTTATTGCAAGCACTCGCCGCATGGCCTGGCCGCACGTTGTATGTGTCGGCCGAAGAAAGTGCGCAACAAGTTCGTATGCGCGCCGAACGACTTGACGCTGTGCGACCCGACTTGTGGTTGCTCGCCGAAACTGTTCTTCCACATGTGATTCGCACCATGGACGAATTGCAACCCGAACTAGTGATCATCGACAGTATTCAAACGATGATTGACCCCGAACTTGGTTCGTCACCCGGCAGTGTTGTGCAAGTGCGCGGATGTGCACACAAGTTGGTGATGGAAGCCAAACGTCGCAACGTGCCCATTATCTTGGTTGGTCACGTCACCAAAGATGGTGGTCTTGCTGGTCCGCGTGTACTTGAACATGTTGTTGACACGGTGTTGCAGTTTGAAGGCGATCGTCATCACGCATTGCGTTTGTTGCGTGCATCCAAGCATCGCTTCGGACCCACCACCGAACTTGGTCTTTTTGAGATGGTTGAAAAAGGTTTGCAGGGTGTACCCGACCCAAGTGCATTGTTCTTGGCCGATCGTCAAACCGGAATCGCTGGAAGTGTCGTGGTGCCAACACTCGAAGGTCAACGACCATTAATGGTTGAACTTCAAGTACTGACCAATGAAGTGAAAGGTGAAACTCCGCCACGCCGTAGCGCACAAGGCTTAGACAACAATCGCTTAAGCATGTTGTTGGCAGTGTTGGGGCAACGACTTATGCAACCTGTTGGCAAGAACGATGTTTATGCATCAGTCGTTGGTGGAGTCAAGATCACCGAACCTGGCAGCGATCTCGGTTTGTGCTTAGCCGTGTTGTCGGCGTTGAGTGATCAACCTATTCGACCTGATGTTGTTGCATTTGGAGAAGTTGGATTGGGCGGAGAAGTGCGACAAGTTCCGCATGCATCACGCCGACTCGCCGAAGCTGCTCGACTTGGTTTCTCGACGGCTATTGTGCCGGCGAAGTCACCCGAGGTTGATGCCAACATCAAGTTGGTGAGGGTGAACACTGTTCGTGAAGCGATGAAAGCTTTAGGCCTGACAGGCAAAGTCCCGAAACGCACTGACGACTTCTAACTCAATGTGCTGATCGCACAGAGTTTGATCACCAGTTCAATTTCTTTTCTGCAGCGCTCAGGTTTGAACCGAGTGCAGCCAACAGTTGGTAAATATCTAATTGGTCTTCTGCTGTGAGGCCATTGGCTTTACCCATCAACATGTTTCCTTGAACAACAAGTTGAAGAATGTAGGCATAAGCGCGTGCCGTGTGGTCTCCGACATTGTTGACCGAAGAGATGCGTTCACCGAATTGCAAATAGATATCTTGCGACTTAGAAAATCGTGAGACCGGGACTCCTTCATCAATGAGATGATTCACGATTCTCAGACGGAGCTCAATATCTTTGCTGTTCGAAAAGTTGGCGAATATTTGGTCGAGTGGCTTGTCGATGTTTTCGAGGGTGATGATTTCCATTAGGCGATCAGTGCAGGCAATCAGCAATTCATTTCGAGAGCCGAAATAGCGCTTGATGTGCATCGTCTGAAGATTGGCCTCAACAGCGATATCTCGGAGACCGACTTTTGAAATGGGTCGCTCACGAGTCAACTTGATTGTCGCCTGAATCAGCAGGTCGGAGCCAGTTTCCTGGGGGATGCGGGTCGGATTCTTGCCAGGCACCTGGTCATCATAACTTTGCCCAAACCGAACGTTTGTTGACAATGTCAACAAAGTTGTTAACATTGTCAACAACTCATCCAGAATGGCGGATGATTCTTCTAGGGAGTCCACATGTTCGCAGTTGATGTATGTAATTTGCCAGAGACCGGCTTATCGACCGATCTCATCGTGATCGGTCTGTTGACCCTCGTCGTCGGAGTCTTCATGACACGTTGGGTTCGTCGATCATCTGGTCGGTTGTCAATCGTGGTGGCTCCGTTGTTGTTAATAGGTGGGCTAACCGCTGCAGCTGCGCCAAGTTCATGCGCCGAAACCATCACCGCGGCAACCACGACGACAAGTGCACCAACAACCTCGCCGAATACAACGACGAGTGTTGCCACGACGACAAGTGCACCAACCACGACTGTCGCACCTACAACCACATCGACTACCACCACTACAACAACGACCACGACTACAACGACGACGACCCTTGCTCCTCTGAGTGTTGGTTCAACTGGCCCCGGTGGCGGAACCATTTTCTATATTGACCTCACCCAGCCCGACGGCGAACGGTATTTCGAAATCGCCTGCGAAGGTTGGAACAACAGTTGCGACGGCACAAATGACCCAGAAGTGGCATGGGGTTGTAGTGGAGTGGATATCGGTGATGCGACCGGGAACGGGATAGGCAAGGGACCAGCAAACACCGCAGCTATTTTGGCAGCCTGCCCATCTACGACAAATGCTGCTGGTGTCGTTGATGCTTACACAAAGAACGGATACTCAGATTGGTTCTTGCCATCAAAAGATGAACTCAATGCTTTGTGTAAGTGGGTACATAACGACAATGTGAATACAGTTTGTAACTCCAACCGCGCATTCAACCCAATTGTGAATGGCCGAATCATCATCAACAGTTACTGGAGTTCCACCCAAATCAATGCGACAGATGCATACAACCTGTATTTCCAGCAGGGCGATCTGGGTCCTTACGGCAAGGGCAACATCAACTTCGTTCGACCATTCCGACGCTTCTAAACGTCAGAGTTAGGCAACTTCAGCGTTACCTGTGTCCCAGCATCAACGACATCGTGATTCAGACGATTACGGACTAATGATTCGCTTGTCGGGACCTTGGTCCCTATAAGCGAGTTGTATACAAGGCGTACTTTGAAGGAACACCGAAGCGAGAGGCGACACTTTCACTTCGATCCCCAAAGAAGTACTTGTCCAACACGATCCCCTCGGCGTGGCAAGTACCGAAGGCGAGTGTGCCGGCTGAGTGGGGGGTCACGACCCCAACCAGCCGGCGCCGCTTTTTTAGGCCACAGGAATTAGAGCGCTACCACACTATTTATTGGATTCAAAGGGCAAGGGTGACGTCGCCACACAGCCGTGTAAATACGTCAATTCTTCCAGCGTCTAAAGTGCAAATACGGGGAGGCAAAACATGTGCAACGAAGATCGTCTTCTTGATCGTTCTGGCGACACGCCCGGAACCGGCATCGAGTCATTGTCGTTAGGCGACGAGGAACTCTTAAAAGTCATCTCAAGCGACTCTTTCTTGAAGCAGTTACGCGAAGGCATGAAGGGTTACTCAGAGGACGAGATCAATAAGGCAATCCTGGGAGCAAAGTACGCGTTGTCGCCACAGTCGGAAGACGACCCTGACTCTCTTTGTCGCTATTGCGAAGAACTCCTCGAGGAATGCGTGTGTGAGGACGAGGGCGACTAGCGATTTTGATGGATTTGGTTCTCTGTTATCCCTAATATCAACCTATGGACATCAGTAGATTTGAGCCTTTTATTCAAACCCCTACTTACTGGGTTTCTGGTCGCTATATCTTTCGTGAGGGCGACATCATCTGCCCAGTCTTCGTTGTTGCCACCGCAACGCCAGAAGTATTTGAAGTTACGTACTACACATATAGTTACTGGCCACTGTTAACAAAGCCTTCGTTTGGTCCCTTTAAGAAGGCGGTATGGCCAGTTGGAGCTACGGAGATCTTCATCTTTGAGGTTGAAGGTGCTGACGGATTGACTCCAAGCGAAAATCTCTTCCCTGATGATTTAGAAGATCGAGCTTGGGACGCAGATTGGGAATCGCCCGAAACTGTTGCAAACCTGTTATGCCCATACATGCCACCATTAGAGGAGTACGACCCGCTAACTCACGAATTGAATGGAGGTTTTGTTGGTGATATTGAAGCGTGCTTTGAGGCCTGGGCCACATCTGAAAATCAAGATACTCCAGATTTTTGGGCGGCTTCGTAAATACTGTCTGAGAAACGTTGTTGAGTATTTGTTTGGTTATGGTTTACTGACTTAATCAATCACTAGAGGTATAAATCAGGGTTTACACAAACCTGGCGAATACATCAAATCACTTAGCTCAAATGTGAATTCAGATTAGAGTCATTTTTTATTTCTAGGCGTTCACCAATCGGGCATTTAAAGTGAGGTCGTATAGTGATTACTGTTACGGAAGAATTACGAAATTTTGCCCGCGAACACGCAACAAAACGAATGGAATTCGAATTTGATCGGTTTGGTCTCGACCAAACGAGACGCCATTCAATGATTGCCATGGGTACTATAGGTCAACTGGCATTCAAGCAGTTTCTTGAGATGAATCAAGTTGATTTTGAGTTTCAATTACAAGCCGGCAAGTTTGATGACTTTGATTTTGTCATCAACGGGCATATTGTTGAGATTAAAACCAGTGGTTATGGGAATGGTTCAGGCTGGAAAGATTTAAACGCGATTTATAATTCGTCACAGTTAAAACAAGCTGTATCAAAGAAGTACTTTTGTAGCGTTCAAGTATTTGTCAACGGTTATCATCGATCAGATAAAACCTTTGATTTAGACAACTGCACAACCGCAACAATCGCAGGTTGGATTAAAATTGAAGACATCAGTGCTTACAAGCCAATTCAGCTACCTTTCAGTTTGGCACATCTGATTCCACTCTCCGAACTCAACGAAATACAATCTCTACTTAAGCTATGACTAAATTCAATAGCTTTTGATTGTACTTGACCATAGCTTCTAAGTTTTCCTGGGCCACGCCTGAATCTTTCGGCCAAGCGATTTCTATGAGCGGTTTACCATCCAAACTGAGTGGATTTTTTAATATTACATGAGTGGCGTCGTAGCAAAACTGAACTTGTAAGTTCGCTGTATTGGGGATTCGCTTGTGAATCGATTGTGGGATATATAACAGGTTTCGTTTATCATCAATCATTTCCAAATCTTTGCTACTTACGGCATAATCAATTGGGACAATGTGATGCAGCTCCCACCCATTAATCACGCTTTGGCCCTGCCATTGAAGTGAGTCATTTTTCACTTTTTGTGACCTCACCTTGGTAAAAACCTCGACTTTTGCCGCCCCTGGTTTCATGACTAAATCATCATTTACTACGCTGTATCCAACAACATCTCTCAACATTGCAATGATTTGCTTGCTCTCGTTCCACCAATTGTGCCAATCAAGTTTTTCTTTCTTAGGAATATTTGATCCCATTTTTTTATCCATTGTTTTTTTTATTTCATCATGCAGCCGTACGATTTGTAACCGCTTGAGCCTCTTGTACTTGTTTAGGTTTTTTACACGGTTAGCAATGTCAGTTTGGTCATCAGTTAAGAAAAGCATGAGTTCATACACGTTCACCGAGTCAAATCTAGAAAGGGCCGTATCTAACACTTCAAAAATCGGCGTAAGGAGTTTTTCGGTGGCTTCACTGTAAATTTTCACCCTTTCACGACCGTTGCCTTTAAGAAACTTCAACGCATCAGAGGTTAATTTTGCTGTTTTTGCTTCCCCCTGTTGAACCCGCGGAATTCTTTGAATAATCCCCATCTTTTCTAAATTCGGGAATGTGTTCTTTTTAAGTGAGTTAAATGAGGCCCCAACATCCTTGACGTCCATCCTTGCTATTTCATCCAAAATATCCCAATACATACGACATTCTTTTTCGGACATCGAGGCTGGAGTTCTGCGAGGACTTCCATATTTATGCGTGCGGCTAGGGATTGGGTCATCTCCTGCGGGTTCAATGAAGGCGGCATCGCCTGCAACTTTGTAAATCGCACCTACGATTACTTCAAACTTCTCCATCCAGAGTCGCTGGTGCTGGGCTATGTGCACCCCTCTATATTTCGTTGGATTACTAATTCGTTTCTGTAAATATTTGAGCACTTCGTCGTAATCGTCAATCATTTCAACTCCTTAATTCTCTTTTGAGCTATTTTTACGTATCCTTCATTTGAGTCAATACCTATGAATTTTCTATCGTTTTTGGCTGCTGCAACCAATGTTGTACCACTACCCGCGAAAATATCTAAGACCACATCACCTGGATTGCTTGATGCCAAAACAATCCGTTCTATGAGGGCCAATGGCTTTATTGTTGGGTGATCTGCTTTGGAAGTTCTGCCTGCGATCTTATTTACGTGCCTATCACTCGATATTGTCCAAACGTCTGGGCAAAGACGACCCGCCTCATTTGGAAACCATCGTTTCCCATTCTTTATTATTCCCTTTTTTTTGGCGGCCTCAATTCGCTCCGTTGACTCGTATGGAATCCGTACTTGCTCTGAGTTAAAAGTTATTGTTCCGCCTGGTTTGACCATATACAAGATCGTTTCCTGTTCAGGTAAAAACTTTTTCTTAGTCGAACTAAATCCATCTTTCTTATTCCATGTAATCCAATTTTGGAATTCATAGCCGAGTGACTCGAGAAAGCCTAAAATGTAAGAGCAGTTTCTGGGGGTATTGAATATGTAAAAAGCTCCTCCGGGCTTCAACTTGGGGTCAATATCTTTTATCCATTTCTTAGTGAATTCAAGAAAATCCGAATCAGAATCAAAGGTGTCCCAATCTGCTTTTTTCATGTTGTAGGGAGGGTCAACACAGATTAGATCTATTGACGAATTTGGAACTTTGTTTAGAATCTTTTGATAATCACCCAGAAAAACTCTGTCAATGACTTTAGGGTCAATGGACGCAATTGACGGAATCGCTATCTTTGCTTTGGGAGAGCGTTTAGATTTGAGACATACTTTTTCTTCCAACTTTTGGTTGATAATTTCAGCATACGAATCCATCAGTTCATATCCGACGTAATTTCGGTCTAGACGCTTCGCCACTCTTAAAGTAGTTCCACTCCCCGTAAACGGATCAAGCACAATTTCTCCTACGAATGAGTAAAGCCGAATGCATCTTTCAGCTAAAGCCTCCGGCATCAAGGCTGTGTGTTTCCCAAACGCTAGATCGCCTTTTCCGGGTATTGGCAAATTCCAGATCTGTTTTGTAAATTCGACCCATTCCTCTTGCGTGAGTCGACTTGCTTCCTTAATTTCCTTTGATGGTTGAACTGCCTTACCCCGCTTCACATAAATTGACACGAACTCCACAGTGTTCTGTGCATAGAAATTCGACGGAAAAGGGTAACTCCCAAACATCAATTTTTTGCTTGGATTAGTTCGATTCCAAATATAGGTGTCCAACAAGTAAAAATCCGGCAGATTTTTTAAAATTGAGGTTTGTATCGCTGCGTTGAGGTCAAAGATATGCCTGTTTTCGTGAGTATTTAACTCAGCTTTCAACATCGGCATCAAGGGAACATTAATAGCAATTTTTCCGTTTGGTTTTAAAACTCTAAAGCACTCCTTCCACACCATCACAAGTTCTTCAATGAAACTTTCAAAGTCTGAAATGTCTCCGATTTGACCCTTGTCTGATTTTGAATGCGCCACTTCCTGATGACCATCCAGTGCGTAATCCTTAATATTGAAATAAGGAGGTGAAGTGACTATCAAACCTACTGATTGATCCGGTAACTCCCTCATATCTCGGGAGTCGTTAAGAAAGACCTTATTTACATAAATTTCGGGATCTGTCACCATGTGAGAATCATACTTTCTCTTAACTATTGACCCACGGGACCGTTGCCTGAATCAAATATATATTGCAAGTAAGAAATAGGCTTCCTGATTGTCTTAGCGCCAATCAATGATTTGTTCAAACAGATCTTGACGCTGAGTGAATTTGCAACCCAACTCACTCGCGATTTGTGTTAACTGCGGCAGATCATCGACCGACCATGACCAAAAGTCTCCGCGCATCATGTTTGACCCACCCGACCCACATTCATAAAACGGATTCGGTGCGCCCTGTGAATTGGGATCTCTCACTTGGGCCCAGTATTCCCAGTACTCGTCACCAAGGTCAATTAATGAATCCGGAAGCCAGCCTGTAGGTCTTCCATGGTCGTCGAATACATTTTCTTCACGGTGCGAATCCCAAAGAGAGTCCAAAAGTCCACTCGCAACCTCATTGATTTTCTGAATCCCGAGTTTCTCTTTCGCCAATGACCACGAACCACAGTGAGCGAGTATTTCAAGCAAGTCCTTCTCAGCAAGAACTGCGTTGATGTGCCCCGATTCGCCTAAGAAGAATTCTTTGCCGGAAGTGTCTAAGCCCCAAATAATTTCCACGCCGCTGAAATCCTCGACGTACGGCTCTGCATTTCCGTTCAAACGGGCTTCCCATTCTGGAGCTATGGCCTCAGCCTGAGCCACAAGTTCTTCCCATCGTTGTCGATAACTCGGCTCATCATTCTGAATCTTCTGGGCAATACTGCCTTCAAAACAAAAAGGTAGGAGTTTCTCCCAAACGTCTGGGCCTAAGAATGTCGCAACACTCACCGCGCTGTGTGCGTATGTTCTAACGTCAAGATTGGCATCGAAGTTATAAAAGGCTGGATCAAAAAGTGCTGACGAATAGACAGGGACTTTTCCTTCATTTGATTGTTGTTGGATGTACATCGGTTCTACATCATCAAGAAGTCCCGAACCTATGAAAGCCAACACTTCGCGTACTGGATAGTCCGTCTGGCCTATAAGTGAGAAGAACTCATCACTTTCGTTATCAATATTCGCTTCTCCGTTGAGCCAACTTTGGAGACACATTGTTTGATCGCGCGACTGACAAATAAGCGCCGTCAGATATTCATCCTCTGCGTCAAACCGAAGAATTGTTGGTCCCCCAGGGATTGACAACATTCGCGGAAATTCAACACGATAAATATCGTCAGCATTGTGAAGCAAGTACCAAGAAATGCATAACTCTGTCTCAAATTTCGTAGGAAGTTCGAATACACCTTCTCCGAAATAGTTTGCAGGCACTTCATCTGTTGACAAGTCGTTCCACGTAATGGTTTCAAACTCAGCATCTGAGGAATCTGAGTTTGGATATAGAACCCAATCAGTCATTTCTATTTTCCAATCTCTAGCATTGGCCAAAGCTCGTCAAGTTCGGCTCCACTCAGATTTATGCTGAGATCAACTTCAAGAGTTTCGGAAGCATCGGAGTAAAATTCTGAAAGGAATTGGATTGCGTTGCCCTCTTTTACTATGTGAATAGCCAACCCCCGAATATCTACTTGATAATCGCCAATATTGTTTAGATCAGTGATCCAATCCGCCACGGCTTCAACATCACTTCTGTCAGTTGAAAGAATCAAAGCTCGACCTTCCATTTCGTCTAAACGATCAAATACAATTAGCGAACCATCTGTTAATCGGCCGATAGACCAGTAAAACCAGCCACTCATGGGAACGGACGCACTTTCAAATTCCCCAAACTCTGCGAGGTAATGAAAAGGAGCATCGGGTTCGCTGTAATTCGCTTCAACTAGCCGGATTTTGTGATCGTCAGTACGTATTGAAAGAAAGATCTGTTTATTAATCTCAAGCAACCCGCCGCGCCGGTTGTCCAAGTTCATGTCGCGATAACTTCCATCTGGCAATTCCGATAATGGGCTCTCCGCGCAAACCTTCACAACGGCAGAAATATTCTCGGCGAAATCTGAGCGTAATTGCATGCTGAGGATACCTTCATTAGAAATTCGAAAATCCTGAATTGAAGTAAGGCATTCAACCAAAGTTAAATAGAGTTTTTCAGAACGTTTTTCATTGATCACTGATCTGAATTCTTCATCACCTTGATAAATCTCAAAGTTAAAATCGTTGAAGTCAGTACTTCCACTACAAATCGGAACCTCAATCTTCCACACTGGCATTGCTTCGTCTAGAGAATCAAAGAATCCTAAGAAATACGGTCCTGGATACGCAACATAAGTCTTGCCGTACTTGATGATCAGTCCATTCAAAAATTCTTGACCGAAAGAGTTTGACTTTTCTGGGACCCATGCCGCCGTGGCAAACGAATTTTCTTCAAAAACTAATTCGGCTTCATTGATGAATATTGAATCAGCTTGTTTCAGTAATTCGTTTTGGTTAATCGAACTCAGTACATCATTGAATCTTGAAGTAACTGTTTTGAAAACAAAATCTGATTCAGGCGCAACCGATTGAATAAGCCCATTAATTGCCTGATCAATGTCCGCTACTTTCTCAAAGACTAAATTTTCAGGTTCGTCAATCAGGCAATAGCGAATTCCCTCGGTCTCAATGAGTACTGCGCCTAGATTCTTGATCTTCCTCCTTGTCTTTGTCTGAACTATGAAGCCAGAAGGTACCCACGATTCAAATCGATCTTCAACAGTTGAAATTTCGATATCAAAACCCAAATGTTCTACATCTGTTTTAGAAAACGATTTATTGGTAATCCCATCAATAATCATTTCTGGAATTGGCTTCCCAGAATCCCGTGTTCCTTTCAGAGGGTTGTCCCTCAAGAAAAGCTTCTCTTTTGGTCGCCTTGCTATAAGGTGCAGACCTTCATCAATCCCATCTAGAAAATCGATTGGTCGTTGATTGTTGGATAGTCGAATTGAGGCTTCTTCCAAAGAAGCCCCGACCCTCTGCCAAATCTGTCTTGGTTTAGGCGAAGGGATCATTAACTCCCATGAAATTTCTTCCAGGGAGAGTCCCTCTAACAAAAGCTCCTCCACCTCAGAGCTATCTTCCGAGTCGCGAACATACTTAATGACTTCACAGATGTCGACGTCTGAAGAGCCAACGGACGAAATGAGAGTTGAATACTCAGGGAAGCAGATGCGCAGGGTTTTCAAAAACTCGTCACTTTGACCATCTATAGAGACATTAAGTAATTCGTCTTTGACGCTCTGGTCGGAAACCTCTGTTTCTGAGATTTTTCTGGAAAGTGCCGCTTCAATACTGCTCAACAATTCAGTTGGGCTCATCCCGATTTCAATGGCCAACTTCAAAGAATGTGTTCCCTTCCCTACCGCTCGCAAAATCTTCGCCGCTTCAAGAGTGGCCCCATGCTTGCAATATTCCTCAATGAGCAGAGGGCCGAATCCGGCATTTAACCATTTGGTTCCCTCTACTTCAGAAATACCCAAACGATCAAAAACTCGAATCGCATATTCGTCTAATGCATACGGTGGGTACGTCTCTAAAGCCATATAGACCCCTTTACGAAGATGTCTATAGGTTACCCCAACCCCTTCGGATGAGTATTTTGGCGTTCAATTGAAATTTCAAATACATCGTTAGTGCAATTACTCGACGCGCCGGGCTAAAGCTGCCATGATCTTTAGATGTCAGATACTTGGGGGTGGGCCGGAACTATCTCCGACTTTCTGTCAACACCACAGGAGTCCTGGCTTCAGTCTCTAGAGGACCATCACCTTCGACTTTGGAACTTCAATTCCTCAAATAGTCAACGAGTTGCCTGGGTTGATGAGCACAAGGTCATGACTGCTGCTCTCAAATCGTGTCTCAATGCAGCCGCTTCAGAAGTCAGCACATGGTCACTCGTTTTTGAATACGAGTTACCGATGGAAGGTGGCAGGCGCCCAGACGTCATCGTCTTCACCGGCGCAGCTTTTGTCGTCGTCGAATTCAAATCAGCTCCCATGATCAATCAAGGTGACATTGACCAAACAATGGGGTACGTGCGAGACCTATGCGACTACCACGCAGGTTCGGCCGACCTCGCCCATTTTGGAATTTTGGTGCTCACCGGAGCCAATCCAACATTCGCCAAATTGGTTGATGAAACGCCCGTCGTCGGAGGTTCATCCCTACATCAATATCTCTTCTCCGCTCACCAAGAAGGCACGGTTGATCTCGATACCTGGCTCAACTCGCCTTACAGACCTCTTCCAACTTTGGTAGAAGCTGCACGTCGAATTTTTCGTGATGAGCCATTGCCTCACATCCACACAGCCATTGCAGCAGGCATCCCTGAAACAGTCGAATTACTTGGCCGAATTGTTGACAAGACTTCAGACGAAAGTTCACGATCACTTGCGTTCGTTACCGGAGTTCCAGGTTCGGGAAAAACACTAGTTGGATTGCGGTTAGTACATGAAAGAACCTCAACCCACGGACGTGCAACGTTTCTTTCAGGTAACGGGCCACTTGTTCAGGTTTTACAAGACGCTTTGAGTTCACGGGTATTTGTTCGCGATCTTCATGCCTTTATCAAGACGTATGCACTCAACCAGCGTCTCTCAACACCCGAAGAACACATCATTGTGTTTGATGAGGCTCAACGAGCCTGGGATGCCCGTTACATGAAGGAGAAAAAGAACGTCGCTAAATCTGAGCCAGATCTTTTGATTTCTATTGGCGAACGAATTGAAGACTGGGCGACGATGGTCGGGCTCATTGGAGAAGGCCAAGAGATTCACTCAGGCGAAGAAGCCGGTATTCAACAGTGGCGTGATGCTGTGAGTAATTCCAGCAACACAAAAACTTGGTCTATCCATTGTCCTCCCAAACTCAAAGACCAATTCCAAGGATTGTCGGTCAGTACTCATGAAGAACTTGATCTCAATGTTTCTCTGAGATCAAAGCGGGCCGAGGATCTACATCAATGGGTGCATTTACTTCTTTCAGGAAGCCTTTCTCTCGCCCATCGCCAAGCCCTGAAGATCAGACATGCTCAATATCCATTATACGTGACTCGCGATATTGAAGAAGCCAAACGATATGCACGGCAACGCTTTGACGAGGAACCAAATCATCGCTCGGGATTACTTGCATCAAGCCATGCCAAAAACTTGTTTAAACACGGGATTGATAATGGCTATCAAGCTACGAGCAATATGAATGTCGCTAAGTGGTACAACGCTCCGACGAGTGATCCAAAGTCATCGAATGCCCTCATCCAGCCAGTCACAGAATTTAGCTGTCAGGGTCTTGAATTAGATCTGCCCATTCTCTGTTGGGGAAGCGACTATCGCATGCAATCAGAGAGCTGGAATCTGACCCCCATCAATAGGCGCTACAAACAAGACGATCCCAAGGCATTGCTTCGCAACGCGTACAGAGTGTTGCTCACTCGGGGGCGTGATGGTTTAATCATTTTCGTGCCGAACGAGCCACTAATGGATGCGACTGAAAATGCGCTATTGGCAGCAGGAGTGCAATTACTCCCTACAGCCGCCGAACTCATTGCAGTCTAAGTAGACACTGTTCGCGACTTTGCCGCACATTTTCACCCACACCCGTCGTTACTTCTCTTGTCCAACAACACAGGAGAACCAACATGCCCACCTACACCGCAACCACTCTCGACCTCTTCTGGTGTGAATCCTCCCGCAAGGTCTTAGAAGCAACCACCGAACAAGAAGCAATCGACGAAGCGTTCCTCTATGCAGACTTCATCGGCGAAGTTCTGCATTCCATTGATACCGACGACGGAACCCATATATCGTTTGACCTCCCCACCGAGATACCGGTCCACGACGTTGAAGTACTCATTGACGACAACGGCAAACCACTCGAAACCGAAGTACCCAGTTGCACCATCGATGGCGTCCAGGCTCTCGTCGAACTTCTATGGGGGCCCAACGCACTCTTGGCAGTCAAATTTGGTCACAAACGTATGAACTTTGATAACCGGCGAATCATCGCAATCGACGCACCGAAGTCGTGGCACTTTCCCATCCACTACCTCATGTGAGCAACCACAGAATTCCACCTATGAGGAAGATCATTCGTATCGACGCATCACAGTGGCTCAGAGAACTACCGCGATGAAAGCTTTAGGCCTGACCGGCGAAATCGCGAATCGCACTGACGATTTCTAGGCGTTGATTGCTACCGACTCCACTTGATTATTTGGTGACGTAACCAGCCCGACTCCCAAAAACTCACGTCTCCACCTTGCGCCAATAAAGCCTGGTGAGCAGCGACCATCACTGCTGCTGCCCTCTCATGATTGGGCTCTACCAACAAGATGGCCTCAGCGATGTGTACTGCCAAAACTGGTTGATCAGTCGATACCAAACTCTCGGCTCGCTCACAGGCCACATCTACCCCGATCAACTGCACCAATTCACCCATCGCTTCTATGGGTTGTGCGGCATACAACTCGGTTGATGACTGTAAATGAAACCAACCCATATAGGTTTCCCAAATTGTTCGAACACCCCAGGCCACTTTTCCGT
>WLMQ01000159.1 GCA_009700145.1 Actinomycetota bacterium | reverse complement strand
GTTGTGATCCGATGGCTTCCGCGCACATCACGCAATGCCTGCATAAGTTCTTCACTGCCAATTCCCAAACGACCATTCATTGCGAGCAACAAATGCTCAACTGACAGGTAGTCATCCTTAAAATCTTTTTGATACTTCTCAGCATTTTCAAAAACATTGCTGAGTTCACGATTCATGCGTGGTTCATCGCTGCCGTAAGCCTTGGGCAGCTTCGCAACTTTTTCGTCAGCCGAATTACGCACCATGAGCGGTGCCTGTCCCAACTTGGCGAGTACTGCGGGCACAACGGTGTCATCTTGGCGCACAATGGCTGCCATCAAGTGATCAGGGGTCAGTTCGGGGTTTGACAACGCCTTGGCTTGATCAACTGCCGCTGCAACTGCTTCTTGAGTTTTTAAGGTCCAATTTTTTGGGTTCAACGCCATGGCATATTCCTCATCACTTTTCTTGAGTAGCAACTGTTTGTAGCCAGTGCACCGCCGGGGCAGTCAATTCGGTCGTCCGTTTGTAATCACGTACGTCATCGGGCAGATTGCTCAGCGCTTGGGCAAGCCGTGCTGCATCTTCAGGACGATCGACGAGGTGCGCGAGAGGTCGAACATACGACCGAATCGTGAACAACACACAATTGGTTTTCGGAAAGCGCCGAATGGTTTCACGTTCAACGCGCAAGAACAATCGATCACCGGTCGTTGGATCGCCAAGTGTTGGCAAAGCCGGAGACTTTGCCGCCGTTCCGTCAACAGCTTGATACAACTCATCAGTATCAATGACTCCCCAGCCCGTTCGCCAAAAAGACTTTTGGGGTGACAGTCGTTGAAAGAACGAATCAATCGGATCTTGCAACTGTTCGTTCAGCTGATCAACTGGTGCATGTACCTCGCTCATCGTGAGACCCAATTTTGAATTGAGATCCCAACGATTAGGAAAGCAGACACTGCCGCCGCCAAAAACTAAACGGCCATCTCGTTCAACCAGCAACGCGAAATCTTCTTGCACGAGTCGTGCGCAAGTTACCAATGGGTGGTCAGCCCATTGACCACCAGCATCAGGCTCAACTGCAAATCGTTCCTGGCGATGGTGATTGACGATGTTACGACCTTCACGCGAAAACCAATCAGGCCGAGTGGATGTGAGATATTCAACCAATTCGGTCAAGACTTCAGCAGCCTCGTCTTCGGTATTGGGCTGAAAGGCATTCGCCGTTGCAAAGTTTTTGGCGAAAACTGATTTCTTTGCGTCCATCTCGTGGTCGTAGTCGTCGCCAATTTCGATCCAATGTGCAAGATCAAGCGGTCGAAGTGCGAGTCTCCACCGAAATGCCCCAGCAAGATATGGCTGGTAATCGGGTTGCGTGCTCATCATCGCACCTCAATCAATCTCGCCGTAATACTGAATCAACATGACCAAAGACCGTCACTGCCTGGCGCAATGGCACAATGTTGGACTGCGATGTTGGGGTGCCTGATCGCGATTGCACTGCGTGAATCGCCTGCGCCGCAAGCAATCTAAGTTGATCCACTTCATTGCGCAAACGAATAACTTCGGCTTCGAGATACATCACCCGACGAATACCTTCAACATTCATTCCTTCGGCAGTGAGTTCGGAAATACGACGTAAGCGAGCGATATCTAATTCGCTATAACGGCGATTACCACCTTGGGTGCGGGCTGGATGCAAGAGACCACGACGTTCATAGATACGCAACGTCTGCGGATGCATTCCGGCGCGTTGTGCAGCAACGGAAATGACATAGATGGCGTGTTCATTAGCTTGTTGACTCATGAATGCCTCACTGACTGTTGTTCGTGTTCTCTCTTGGATTGATATGCGTGACTGATTCGAGAGTTTCAATAGCCTGACGTTCTTCATCGGTTAATGAAGTTGGTACGACAACATTGACGGTCACGATGAGATCGCCGTGGTGTTTTGTTGTTTCAATACCGCGACCCTTGACACGATGACGACTCCCGCTTTGAGTTCCGGCCTTGATACGTAAGGTCACGTTGTCACCGCTCAACGTGGGAACTTCGATATTGGCACCGAGTGCGGCTTCAGCAAAGGTCACTGGAACATTCACTGTGAGGTTGTCACCATCTCGGCCAAAAGTTGCACTCTTACCAACTCGACAAATAACGAAGAGATCGCCGTTGGGTCCGCCACTACGCCCAGGTGTTCCTTTTCCGGGCAGACGAATACGTGATCCATCGGAAACTCCGGCAGGCACTCGCACCTTGACTTCTCGATTACGTTTTTCAATTCCGCCGCCACGACAAACTCCGCACGGTGTTTCGACAATGCTCCCTGCCCCGCCACATCCGGGACATGGTGAAGCAAAAGAAAAGACCCCTTGATTGTCATCAACTTGCCCGCGGCCACCACATCGAGAACACGTTTTGCGATTGGTGCCTGGACGAGCACCAGATCCACTGCAGGTTTCACAACGTGCATCACTCGTGAGATAGACGCTTGTCGTCACGCCAAGGATTGCATCATTGAAATCAAGCGTGAGTGCTGCTTCAAGATCGGATCCACGCCGTGGGCCGACACCACTACTTGCACCACCACGAGAGCGACCACCCGAAAACATACGAAACATATCTTCGAACGAGCCAGATTCACCACCTGTATTGAATCGCATGTTGCCCATACCGCCGCCGCCCATAGGACCGATCCGGCGAACTTCGTCATATTCACGACGTTTTGTTTCGTCGCTCAAAACGTCGTAGGCAGTTGAGATTTCTTTAAAGCGTTCTTCGGCTGCATCATCACCTGGTTTTGCATCAGGGTGATTTTCTCGGGCCAATTTGCGATAGGCCTTAGTAATTTCTTTCGGTTCGGCTGTTAGAGCCACGCCGAGCACCGCGTAGTAATCCTTTTCGTACCATTCGCGTTGTGCTGCCATGACTCACCTCCCCAATTATGTAATTAGCCGCGAACCTTGACCATGGCTGGTCGTAAAACTCGACCCTTCCAGGTGTATCCAGTTCGTAGAACATCAGTGACAACAGTGTTGCCATTGCCGTCCCCTTCACCTTCTTCATGAATCACTGCATCAGCTTTGGCAGGATCGAAGGTTTGCCCGTTGAGGTCAAGTGCTTCAAGTCCCTGCTTTTTCAATTCAGTTAACAACAGATTGAACAGTGGTTCAATTTCAGTGGGGTGAGCAACAAAGGCTGCTTCACATGCGTCTAGTACTGACAATAACGATTCGGCAATGCGACCAGTCGCCCGATCAATGTCATCAGAAGTTTGCGTTGCAACTCGCTTGCGATAATTCTCGAAGTCGGCCTGAAGTCGTTGCGCTATCTCACGGAACGAATCTCGTTCTGCGAGTAGCGCTTCGACATCATGCTCAACCGCTGATTCGGCTTCTTCAACCGCTACGGCGTCTTCGGCTTCGGTTGTTGATGTACCAACAACGTCATCCTGTTCGTTCGTCATGATCGTGAACTCAGGCGTCGCCGTCGACGATTTCGGCGTCAACAATTTCGTCATCGTTCGTGCCACCAGCAGCCTGGCCCGAGGCCGATGTGCCGGCAGCATTCGAATCACGTGCTGCTGTTTCGTACAACTTCTGACTAAATGCCTGGCTTGCTGACATCAAGGCTTCAGTTGCCGCTTTCGTCGCTGCAATGTCGTTGCCTTCAAGAGTTACTTTCAATGCAGCAAGCGGCTCTTCAACAGCAGCTTTTTCTTCGGCAGTGACTTTGTCGCCTTGTTCACGCAAAACTTTTTCGGTCTGGTACACCAATGAGTCGGCGTTGTTACGAACTTCGGCCTCATCACGACGCTGACGATCTTCCTCAGCGTGGGCTTCGGCATCCTTCACCATTTGATTGATGTCGTCTTTAGACAATGTTGACTGACCACTAATTGTCATCGACTGTTCTTTGTTGGTCGCACGGTCTTTCGCACTCACATGCACGATGCCGTTGGCGTCAATATCGAACGTCACTTCAATTTGTGGAATGCCACGTGGGGCCGGCGGAAGGTCGACCAATTGGAACTTGCCGAGTGTCTTGTTGAACGAAGCCATTTCACGCTCACCCTGGATCACGTGAATTTCTACCGAAGGCTGCATATCTTCAGCCGTCGTAAAAACTTCAGTGCGCTTGGTAGGGATGGTGGTGTTGCGCTCGATGAGCTTGGTCATGACGCCGCCCTTGGTTTCAATACCAAGTGACAACGGAGTGACGTCAAGCAACAACACATCTTTCACGTCGCCCTTCAACACGCCAGCTTGAACTGCTGCGCCAATGGCAACAACTTCGTCGGGGTTCACGGTCTTGTTGGGTTCTTTTCCAGTGAGCGAAATCACGAGTTCTTGTACGGCGGGCATACGAGTTGATCCACCCACCATGATGACGTGATGAATCTGACCCTTGGTGAGGCCTGCATCTTTAATGGCCTGTTCAAAAGGAATGCGGCAACGCTCGATGAGGTCGGC
>WLMQ01000158.1 GCA_009700145.1 Actinomycetota bacterium | reverse complement strand
CCCTATCCACAGGGTTTTCCCCTAAACAAACGGCTAATTCACAGGGTTATCCACTTCCTCCCCACAGGGTGTTGCGCTTAGGGTGACTTGAGTTGAAAGTGGTGGTGGAGGACCGTGGCTAGTGGTTCGTCGGCCCAAGATCTGGTGTTTTCTAGGTGTTGGCCGCCGAATTTGGGTGGGACGATCGAGTCCTGGACCTACTGAAATCCGCCGCCCTTTCAACAAAGAATTCGAAACGAGCGGGAATTGATGCGACATGAATGTGACCGGCGACACTATGGCGTTGTGGAAAAACCCCATCTGAGCAGGTGCTACGCGAGGGTCGTTGACATTGGTGTAGTTACTCTGCTGTAATTTCACTACCACTTGTGGTTGCACGCGCAGGCACTAGGGGAATACACCACATCTTGTGTCTGGTGTGTCATGATCTTAATTCAACATTTTCCACTGTCATCTGTAAAAATACTTCCCCTCTCGAAAAAAGGAATCAATATGTCACTCGCCCCGGACCGTCTCGCCATCGGAATCCGTCGTCACTACACCACTCCTGGTGTGCATCCCTACGACCAGGTGGTCTGGGAAAAGCGTGACGCCCGTATCTCGAACTGGAAGGACGGATCAGTCGCCTTCGAACAGCTCGGAGTCGAGTTCCCCGTTACTTGGTCGCTGAATGCCACCAACATCGTGGCGCAAAAGTATTTCCGCGGTACCCCAGGTACCGATGAGCGTGAGCAATCGCTCAAGCAGGTCATCGACCGCGTGGCCGACACCATCACCACATGGGGCGTTGAGGGTGGCTATTTCGTCGATCAGGCCGAGGCCGACAACTTCAGTGATGAATTGAAGTTCATCTTGGTGACCCAGCGCGCCGCATTCAACAGCCCGGTGTGGTTCAACATCGGCGTCAAGGGTGTTCCGCAACAGGCCAGTGCATGCTTCATCTTGGCCGTTGAAGACAAGATGGACGCCATCTTGAACTGGTATCGCGAAGAGGGAATCATCTTCAAGGGTGGTTCGGGCTCAGGTATCAACTTGTCGAAGATTCGTTCAAGTGTTGAGTTGCTTCAGGGCGGCGGAACCGCTTCTGGTCCCGTGAGTTTCATGCGCGGCGCCGACTCATCAGCTGGCACCATCAAGTCGGGTGGCAAGACTCGTCGTGCCGCCAAGATGGTCATTCTCAACGTTGATCACCCCGACATCGAAGAATTCATTTGGTGTAAGGCCAAAGAAGAAAAGAAGGCGCGCGTTTTGCGTGACGCTGGCTTCGACATGGACCTCGATGGTTCAGATGCATTCAGCGTGCAGTACCAGAACGCCAACAACTCGGTACGTATCACCGATGATTTCATGAACGCAGTTGTTGAAGGCAAAGAGTGGTCTTTTAGATCCGTCAAGACCGGTGAACCTGTGCGCACAGTGCAGGCCCGCGACTTGTGGCGTCAAATCGCTGAAGCGTCTTGGGACTGTGCTGATCCTGGTTTGCAATTCGACACCACGATCAACAAGTGGCACACCTCGCATGCATCAGGTCGCATTAATGGATCGAACCCATGCAGCGAATACATGCACATTGATAATTCGGCATGCAACTTGGCTTCAATCAACTTGTTGAAGTACCTCGATGATCAAGACGTTTTTGATGTCGAGGCTTACAAGCACACCATTGAAACTATGTTTACCGCTCAAGAAATCTTGGTTGGGCGCGCCGACTATCCGACCGAAGCAATTGGTGACAACAGCCGTAAGTTCCGTCAACTCGGTCTCGGTTACGCCAACCTTGGTGCATTGTTGATGGCTCTTGGTTTGGCTTACGACTCCCTTGAAGGTCGTGCGTGGGCTGCTTCTTTGACCAGTTTGATGACTGGTCATGCGTACGCCACGAGTGCTCGAACAGCGAGTCGTATGGGATCGCACGCCGGCTTTGCCGAAAACGAGCGTTACATGCTCAACGTTTTGCGGATGCATCGTGATGCTGATCATGAAATTGACAATATTGACGTCGTCCAACCTGACTTAGTGGCCGCATCTGCATATTCGTGGGAGTCCGCTGTTCGCGATGGCGAAGAGTACGGCGTGCGAAATGCCCAGGCCACAGTTTTGGCACCGACTGGAACAATCGGTCTGATGATGGACTGCGATACAACAGGTATCGAACCAGACTTAGGTCTTGTCAAGTTCAAGAAGTTAGTGGGTGGCGGCAACATGGTCATCGT
Organism: Actinomycetota bacterium; assembly: GCA_009700145.1. Classification (GTDB taxonomy): domain Bacteria; phylum Actinomycetota; class Acidimicrobiia; order Acidimicrobiales; family Ilumatobacteraceae; genus Casp-actino8. The sequence goes on along the minus strand of WLMQ01000158.1, from coordinate 2,265 downwards.
CAATCAGACGGTGCCCCGTGCCTTGACGAACCTCGGTTATGAGGGGCCAGTTGTCGATCGGATCATTTCTTATATCGATACCAATAAGAGCATTGTTGGTTCACCTGATTTGAAGCCCGAGCACTTATCGGTTTTTGCTTGCTCAATGGGTGACAACACGATTCACTACGAAGGCCACGTGCGCATGATGGGTGCGGTGCAGCCGTTCTTGTCGGGTGCCATTTCGAAGACGGTCAACATGCCTGAAGAGGCAACCGTTGAAGAAATTGAAGCACTGCACATGTTGTCATGGAAACTGGGCATCAAGGCTGTTGCGATCTACCGCGACAACTGCAAGGTCGGCCAGCCGTTGTCAACTGCCAAAAAAGACGACACGTCCGATGCCCCCGAGGCAGCAGCGACCGCCGTTGTGGAAAAGATCGTGGAACGAGTTATCTCGAAGCCGGTGCGTCAGAAGTTGCCCCGCAGTCGTCGTGGTCGCACCTTCGAATTCCGCGTGGCCGACTGTAAGGGCTTTGCCACGATCGGTGAATACGAAGACGGTCGCCCCGGTGAAGTGTTCTTGACTGTGTCGAAGCAGGGTTCAACCTTGTCGGGCATCATGGACGCCTTCGCCAAGAGCATCAGCTATGGCTTGCAGTACGGCGTGCCGATGCGGGCCTTTGTTGAAGCATTTGTCAACATGCGTTTCGAACCAGCAGGCATGACCGACGATCCGGACATCCGTTTCGCCGCTTCAATCATGGACTACTTGTTCCGCCGCATGGCACTTGAGTACTTGACCTACGCCGAGCGCGAAGAACTCGGAATCTTCTCGATTGACGAGCGTTTGCAGCCGACGTTGCCAGGTGTTGAAGAGTCGTCCTACGTCTCGTCAACTGGAAGCGATGTTGCAGCCGATCCGAAGAGCATTCCGTCGGTCGAAGAATTGGTGACACAGCTCGAAATGGGAATCGCTCCGGTGGCTCCTGTGAGCGATCATTCAGCAGAGATTGCTCGTCAGACACAAAAGCACAGCGATGCGCCGATGTGCATGCAGTGTGGTGTGCAAATGAACCGTGCCGGTTCATGTCACGCTTGCCCGTCGTGCGGTAGCACTTCTGGCTGCAGCTGAACACATCAATAACTCGTTAGGCGATCTGGTCGGCTTTTGCTGAGGTTTTCTCAGCAATTCGCAGACCAGATCGTTTTATTTTCCTCGAGCTTCTTGGCGTCCGTGGGCGTACGCCTCAATGGCGCGACCTTTGTCGAACAGATGATGAGGCAACGTCGCAATCTTGGCGGTCTCGGCGTTCGGTGCAAATAAACGAACGTTGCCGCCACACGATTTTTTCCAGGCTGTGATTTCTCGGTCGGTATTGCGTTCAACCAAATTATTAAATGGACCAAACATTGCACCGGCAAGAGGAGCAATCACAATCAATAGATCGGCTGGCGCCGCCAAATCAACACTGACTCCCGATCGCACTCCGCCATCGATATACCAACGTCCGTTCACCCGTTGTGGGGCGAGTAAGCCAGGCACCGCCGATGATGCTGCGACCATTGTCGATAACGGAATCAGTGCGCCATCAAGTTCGGTGCGATGTAAGCGGGGGAGTGCACACGCGATGACGTGTACATTGGCGCGCATCGCATTTCCGAATACACGCCGCGCCGAATTGGCCAAGACTCCCGAACGTGGATCGGGAAAGCGCGGCACATCGAGTGCGGCTAATTGATCGAAATCAACATCAAGTGCGGTCGCTGCGGCGGCCCACGAGCCAGCCGATGTGCCAACCATGGGTGCAGCCGACAAATCTATTCCGTTCTCACGTAATCCTTCAAGCACCCCCATTGCGTAACCGATTCCAAACAAGCCTCCTCCGCCAAAGGCGCCGGCGAGTGGAACGTGTGTTGAGTGATGCATCAGCCTTCACCAATCAGTTGGTGTGTAATCCTTCAAGAATTGACCCCACGTATGGTTGCCAGTGTTGGCGCCATCAATGATGGGATCAACAATGCGGGCTGCACCGTCAACGATGTCGAGCGGTGGGTGGAAGTGGTGCTCTGAGCGCTTGCGATCGGCTAGGTGAGCTGGATCTTCGTCGTTGATCCAGCCGGTGTCGACACTGTTCATATGAATGCCATCGGCGTAATAATCGGCGGCCGAAGTACGCGTCATCATGTTGAGCGCGGCTTTGGCCATATTGCTGTGCGGATGCCGAGTTGCTTTGAGCTTGCGATAAAACTGACCCTCAACTGCTGACACATTCACGATGTGCT
>WLMQ01000157.1 GCA_009700145.1 Actinomycetota bacterium | reverse complement strand
TGACCTCGTCAACTCAAAAGCCAGACACCCGACAGGGATGGCGCTTATTGAGACTGGCGCTCAGTCAGCAGCGGGGTGGACTTGCTATTGGCGTCGTCGTTGGCTTGTTCTGGGCTGTCGGCAAGGTCTCGGTTCCGCAGCTCACCAAGATGGGAATTGATCGCGGAATTGAAGGAAGTGGAAACCTCGTTTTCTGGGCTGGGTTAGTTGTGGCCGCTGGTGTCATCGCTGGTCTATTTACTGCAATGCGTCGCTGGTATGCGTTCCGCGAAAGTCGCTGGATTGAAACGCGGTTACGCGAACAGATCTTCAGTCACTTGTTGAAGTTGCATGTCGGATACCACGACAAAATGCAAACCGGCCAATTGATGAGTCGAGCATCATCAGACCTGCAGCAACTGCAGGCCTTCGTCGTGATGATTCCGATCACATTGTCAAACTTTGCAATGCTGATTGCCGTCGTCGCATTGCTCATTGCTTCGCAACCGATGCTTGCTCTCTTTGCACTTGCACCCTTACCAATTGTCAATGTGATGGCAAGTCGTTTTTCTCGACAGATTCACCCGGTGGTTCTGGCCGTGCAACAAGAGCAGGCACAGCTCGCGACTGTTGTTGAAGAAAGTGTTTCGGGAGTGCGTGTCATTAAAGGTTTTGGTGCTGAACAAGTGCAGGCCCGCAAACTAAAAACTGAAGCCGACGACATTTGGAATGTTTCATTAGTCGCTGCCAAGATTCGCAGCAAGTTCTTGCCAGCCCTGGACCTGCTTCCTTCAATTGGGTTGATTGCAGTACTGGGTATCGGCGGTCATCGTGTGATTAATGGGCAAATGACAGTAGGCGATTTGGTGAAGTTCAACGCGTACATCACCATGCTGATTTGGCCGCTACGAAACTTGGCGATGACAGTCGCATTGGCGCAACGTGCCTCGGTTGCGCTTGTACGTGTCGATGAAGTGCTCAGTACTCCAAGTTTGGTCATAGATCCGTTGAGCCCCACCTCGTTACCTGTGCCAATGATTGATCGACCAGTTGGTGAAGTCATATTTGACGACACGGTCTTTGCCTATGAAGGCGCGAGTCCGATCATCGATCACTTCAGCGTGACCATTCAGCCGGGTCAGGCCATTGCTCTTGTCGGTGCAACTGGTTCAGGTAAGTCAACGATCGTACGTTTGCTGACCCGCTTTCACGATGTGCAACAAGGGTCGATTCGACTTGATGGCATCGATGTTCGGCAGCTGACATTGAATGATCTTCGGAGCGCGATCGGAATCGTTTTTGAAGAGACGTTTTTATTTCATGATTCGGTGGCTGACAACATTGCTTTTTCGCGACCTGATGCGACTCCTGAAGTGATTGAACGCGCTGCACGATTAGCGGGTGCCCATGACTTCATCTTGGAGCTGCCCCACGGATATCAAACGATTCTGGGTGAGCGTGGATATTCATTGTCTGGTGGACAACGCCAGCGAATCGCGATTGCCCGAGCAATTGTCTCTGATCCGCGCGTGCTCGTACTTGATGACGCGACGTCAGCAGTTGACCCATCAAAAGAGCACGAAATTCGTGAAGCGATGGCGACGGTCATGAAGGGTCGCACGACAATTGTGATTGCCCACCGACCAGGAACCATTGCCTTGGCTGACACGGTCATCCTTCTCGATGGAGGTCGAGCGATTGCCGTGGGTACGCACGAAGGATTGCTGGCTAATAACGAGCGATACCGCCAGGTACTTGCCGCGTGGGAAGTGCGCGAGTCTGATGGCGATGATGATGAGGTGACTCTCTGATGTGGGGTCTATCGGCAGTCAGCGAAGAGGATCGCCTTGATCGCGTGCAAACGCTCAAAGTTTTGCGCCGCGCCTATTCAATGGCCCGTTCGCAACGGCGACTCATTCTTTCGTCATTGGGATTCGTACTTATCGGCACCGTGGTGACTCTTGCCGGGCCAACCTTGGTGAGATTTGCCATTGACAATGGAATCAAAGTCAAGGACGGCAACGCGCTTAATCGCGTTGTAGTGCTGTATGTCATCGTGACAATGATCGGGTATCTGTCGGGCCGTTTGCAATACATCACGATCAACCGCGCTGGTGAAGGTTTCTTGCGTGAACTGCGAATCAACGTGTTTGACAAGTTGCAGAAACAGTCAATGTCGTACTTCGATCGCGAAAAAGCCGGTGTATTGGTTTCGCGTATGACTGCAGATATTGAGTCGATGGCTGAATTGATCCAATTTGGCTTATTGCAATTCGTTTCAGCATTCTTGTTGTTGTGCCTTGCCACAATTTTGCTTTTCGTGATGTCGTGGCAACTGTCGCTCGTGACTTTGCTTGTTTTGCCGATGTTGATCATTGCTTCAATTCGGTTTCAACGAACTTCAAATCATGCGTATCTGGACGTCCGAGAAAAGGTTGGTAATAACCTTTCAACGCTTCAAGAAGGAATTACGGGCGTTCGAGTAATCCAGGCCTATGGGCAAGAGGAAAATCGCTCCGAACGTTTTCGCCAATCAAATCGGGCACTATTTGATTCGCACATGTACAGCGTCAAGATCAGCACGTGGTATTTCGGACTTGTCGAATTTGCAGGCATAGCGGCCACAGGAGCAATCATCGGATTTGGTGGATGGCTAGTGCATCGAGGATCAGTCACCATCGGCACAGTCACTGCATTCGTCTTGTTGCTGGCCAACCTTTTTGATCCCGTTCAGCAACTGAGTCAGTTGTACAACACCGTGCAATCGTCAACTGCGGCGCTGCACAAATTGGTTGGCATCATCGATGCAGTTCCCGATGTAGCAGAAGCCGAGCGGCCAACGCAACTGCCCGAACGCGGAGCCATCGTCGTTGACAAAGTGACTTTTGGATATGCGGGTAGCGAACGACCAGCACTGAGTGACGTCTCTATTTCGGTGGCCGATGGTGAACGCCTTGCATTAGTTGGCCCCACCGGAGCGGGAAAATCTACGTTGGCAAAATTGATGGCGCGACTATACGACCCCAGTGCAGTGAACGGAATTGCGGGAAGCGTTTCGTTTGGGGGAGTTGATCTGCGATTGGCTTCAATGACCGATCTGCGTCGACGCATCATTGTTGTTCCACAAGAAGGTTTCTGCTTTGGTGGCACGATTCGAGAAAACATTCGGATCGCCCGTCCCGATGCAACAGATACCGAAGTCGAACATGCACTCGAGTCAATTGGTGCGCTGAAACGCTTCACAGAGTTTGCTGAGGGTCTCGAAACCGAAGTGCGCGAACGAGGCTCACGCCTTTCAGCCGGCGAGCGTCAGTTGATTGCTCTTGCTCGAGCGGCACTTGTTGATCCGGCTGTTCTGGTGCTTGATGAAGCTACGTCGAACCTTGACCCAGGTACAGAAGCCGTTGTTGAGCATGCTTTAGAAACTTTAATGACTGGACGAACCGTGATTGTCGTGGCTCACCGTCTGACCACAGTTAGGCGGGCCGATCGTATAGGTGTGATCGATCACGGGATGCTTGTCGAACTTGGCTCACACGACGAATTGGTTGCTATCGGAGGGCGTTATGCCGCCTTGGCCGATGCCTGGCAGCGCAGTCAGCCGTCTCACTAAATGGATGTCACGAGCTTTCGCTAATCTTTTTGAAAAGCTAAGACGAATTCCAGCAATCCGGTGTCGCCAGTGGTGACGAATGCATTTGATGGATTAGCAATTCCGTAGTCGGCAAAAGTGATGTCAATAGAACCAAGTACGCCGATGATTCCATTAGCGATTTTTGCTGTCACGTCAAAGGAAACCAATTGCGTGACTCCGTGCAGTGTCAGTTCGCCCTCGGCAGTCGCGACGATGTTCTGGTTATCTGATGGAACGGAGCCAAGATCAATAGGGGTCAAAAGGCGGAATGTTGCGGTTGGATATGTTGCGGCATCCATGATATTGCCCGTGAATTGAGAATCTCTTTTTGAACTGTCGCTCTTGATTGAGGCAATATCAATTTCGAAAACGGTGCTCAATAAAGTGGTCTCTTGGATCGTGAGCGATCCGTTGACTTGATTGGTGCGCCCGACGCCTTCGGTGTCAACTCCTCCAAGAACTTCTTTCACTCGGTAGCCAACTGTGGATTCGCTGGTTGCCAACCAAGTGCCAGTGATTCCCGCATCTTGTGTCGGTGTTGGAGTGGGGGCTGTTGATGATTCAGTATCTGTTGATGGCGCTGCCGAAGAGTCGCTCACAATCGCCGACAGGTCGTCTTCATTGAGCTTGCCTTCAGGTGGATTGATGACTTTTGTGTACAGCAAGATTCCGCCATAAACGAGCCCGACAACAACGACTACAGAAATTGCAATACGAATGAGAATTTTCAACATGTTGGGTGTCTATCAGAATTAATGACCGAGTGGTTAGCGAGCGACGAAGTACTTGGCCTGCGGGTGATGGCAGATGATGGCCGACGTCGTTTGTTCTGGCTGATATTGCCAACCAGTTTCTTCGCTGACGTCAATTCCGAGTCGTCCCGCTTCAAGCAGTGTTGCAACCGTTGCGTTGTCTTCA
>WLMQ01000156.1 GCA_009700145.1 Actinomycetota bacterium | reverse complement strand
TTGATGTCGCATATGCGTTCGATTCCGCAGCCGATTATTGCAGCGGTCAATGGTGCAGCCGCTGGTGGCGGTTTGGCGTTAGTGCTGGGTAGCGACATTCGAATCGGAGCAGAATCGTCGAAGTTCAACGTGGCGTTCATTCGTGTTGGTTTCTCAGCCTGCGATATAGGAACATCGTGGCTATTGCCACGCATTGTGGGCGTCGCTCGAGCTCAGGAGATGATGTTGACCGGACGGGTCATTGATTCTGCGGAGGCCTATCGCATTGGCCTACTTGTTGATCGTGTCGCCGACGACGAACTCGAAAAGGTGGCGATTGCCAAAGCCGAACAGATCATGCTCAATACTCCTTTTGGCGTTGCACTTACGAAAGAAGCGATGTGGACTGCTCTCGAGATTCCCGCGATGCAATCGGCGATTGATTTAGAAAATCGTCAGCAAATTATGGCAAGTCGAACCGAAGACGCCCGTGAAGCAATGGTGGCGTTTCTAGAAAAGCGACCGCCGAATTTTCAGAACAAGTAATTGTGAAACTTGTTAATTGCTACGGACGGTGACGGGGGCTTCTCCGCCGGTGAGCGGATGGTGGCAAGCCACGAAGTGACCGGGCTCAATCTCACGCAGTGTTGGTTCTTCGCTGCGACAACGATCAGAGGCGTTGGGGCAACGGGGATTAAAACGACAGCCGGCAGGTGGCGATACGGGTGATGGCGGTTCCCCGTCAACGCTGACTTTTTTGACCGCAACCGTGGGGTCGGGCACCGGAATCGATGACAACAAAACTTCGGTATATGGGTGAGCAGGATTGCGATAAAGATCGTCGCTGCTCGATACTTCGCATATCTTCCCGAGGTACATCACGGCGATACGGTCACTGATGTTCTTCACAACGGCCAAGTCGTGGGCAATAAACACCAGCGTTAATTCGAACTCTTTTTTCAGGTCTTCAAGAAGGTTGACCACTTGAGCTTGCACACTGACGTCGAGGGCCGACACGGGCTCGTCACAGATAATCATTTGTGGATTGAGCACAAGTGATCGCGCAATGGAGATGCGCTGACACTGACCGCCAGAGAATTGGTGGGGCTTACTTTCGGCGGCGCGTTGTGGATCGATGCCAACGTGTTCAAGAATCTTGTCGACTGTTGCGAGTTGCTCAGCCTTGGTTCCACGATTCCAGATTGAAAGTGGTTCAAGCACGATGTCGCGAACATTTCGGCGAGGGTTCAGTGATGAAATCGGATCCTGAAAGATCATTTGAATTTTGGTGCGAGCTTCACGCATCGCTTCACCTGATAATGAGGTGAGCTCGGTGCCATCAAACATGATCGAACCAGAAGTGGGGCTCGGAAGCTGCATGATGGCGCGACCAGTTGTGCTCTTGCCGCAACCAGATTCGCCCACGATGCCGAGAGTTTCACCTTTGAGTACATCGAAAGAAATTCCACTGACTGCATTGACCTTGAGACCGGTGCGACCAATAGGAAATTCAACAACGAGGTCTTCAACTCGTAAGAGAACGTTCTGATCATCGCGAAGATGCGCTTTGCCGGTGCCAGCCATTAGTTCGATCCTTCAGACGCAACAAGTTCGCCTTTGCGAGTTAATTCGACTCGGCGTTCTAAGTATTCGGGTGAGCCAACGGGGAAGAAACAGCGGTACGTATGGTCGGGCGAATCGGCTTGCTGTAATTCGGGTTCTTCGTTCAGGCACAGATCGCGCACATATGCACAACGAGGAGCAAAGCGACAACCCTTGGGTGGGTGAACAATGTCTGGCGGCCGACCGGGAATGGTTGACAAACGTGAGTGCGAAGGTTGATCAAGACGCGGAATGCTGCTGAGCAATGCTTCGGTGTACGGCATTTTGGTATTGGCAAACAATGTCTTGGTGGGCGCCTTTTCGACAACTTTGCCGCCGTACATCACAGCGATCTCGTCGGTGTAGCCAGCGACAACGCCAAGGTTGTGCGTCACGAGTAAAAGCGACATATTGCGCTCACGCTTTTGCTCACTCAACAATTCAAGAATCTGCGCTTGCACCGTGACGTCGAGTGCAGTTGTGGGTTCATCGGCAAACAACATGTTGGGACCGCACGCCATGGCAATCGCGATCATGACTCGTTGGCGCATTCCGCCTGAAAGTTCGTGGGGGTATTGATTCAAGCGGCGTGCCGGTTCGGGGATTCGAACATCATGGAGCAGTTTCTCGGCAACGGCCAGAGCTTCAGTTGCGGACATGCCCAGGTTTTTACGTAGTGATTCAGAAATTTGCTTTCCGACTTTCATCACCGGGTTGAGTGATGTCATGGGGTCTTGAAAAATCATGGCCATCTCACGGCCCCAAATGCTTTGCATTTCTTTGTCGGAGCGATTGCCAATTTCTTGACCTTGGTAACGTACGGATCCTTCGCGGATCACACCATTGCGGGGCAGGAGTCCCATGATTGAACGCGAGAGCACGGTCTTGCCCGAACCAGATTCGCCAACGACACCGAGCGACTGACCGCGACGAATCTGGATGGAGACTCCATCAACGGCACGCGCAATGCCTCGAGGTGTTTTGAAGTGAGTCTTGACATCAATTGTCTCAACGAGTGGTTCATGTTCGGAGCGGACCATTTCTGATTGGTTCATAACGTGGTCTCTTTGACATCAAAGAAAGTACGCAAACGATCACCGGCGAAGTTCAATGACAGCACGGTTAAAAACAACATCAAAATGGGAAAAAATGCAATCCATGGAGAGTCTTGAAGGGTCTTGGATGCGTCAGAACCCAGTTGGATGAGGCCGCCCCAGGTGATGCCTTTTTGTACCGAGAAACCGAGGAAAGCAAGACCGCCTTCAGCGACGACAGCGACGGCCATACCAAGTAACGCCAGCGACGACATCGGGATGGCAACGTTGGGGAGGATCTCTTTGATGATGATGCGACGATTGGTCGCACCGATCTGTCGCGCTGCTAAAACAAATTCGCGATCGGCGTATTGCAAAGTTGCTGCACGAGCGAGACGTCCGACCGGCGCAATGCTGAGCAAACCAAGTACCAAAGAAACGGTTAACAGGTTTCGGTCAATGAGCGAAGTGAGCAAGATCGCTAGCACGAGCGAAGGGAACGACAAAAGAACAATGAACCCGAATGAACTAACGCGATCGATCCACCCCTTGTAGTAACCAGAGATCACGCCAAGTGAGCCGCCAATTAAGAAACCAGCAGTGATTGCCGTGAATCCGACCGTGAGTGAAATTCGAGCACCATACATTGAACGGGAAAATACATCGCGGGCGTCTTTGTCGGTGCCAAACCAATGGCTCCATGATGGGGCATACGGGGGACGTCCGCGTGCCGAATCGAGAAAGTTGGCGGTGGGACTCTTGAGCGGAAGGACTGGGGCGAAGATCGCAATAAAGGCCATCAGCCCAATCCATGTGACGCATAGCCAAAAACCAAAGCCAAGTTTTTTGCGCACAATGGTGTCTTCGGGTGCGGGTGTCACAGAAGTAGTACTCATCGACGGACTCTCGGATCGATCAGGGTGTAGGCAAAATCAACCAACAAGTTGATGACAACGAAGGCTGACGCGACGATCATGACAATCGCCAGAACAACGGGGAAGTCATTGCGGAAAATTGATTCAACAAGTGTTGAACCGATACCTGGAATTCGGAACACCGTTTCGGCAACAATTGATCCGCCGATCAGTGCTCCGGTATTGAGACCGACCACAGTGATGAATGAAAAGAGCGAGGGACGAAGGGCGTGAACGAAGAGGATGCGCGTCTTCGACAATCCTTTGGTGCGGGCTAAGAGGATGAAGTCTTGCTGCAACGTCGTAATGAGATCGGTACGCAAAAGCCGCTGGTACACGGCGGCAACAGGAAGGCCAATGGTCAGGGCAGGAAGAAGCAACTGGAAGAGGCGGCTACTCAGCGGATCATCGGCCACATAAGTGATGGGGGTCCAGCCAAGTTTGAGACTGAAGACAAACTTTAAGATCACGGCGATTGCGAAGTTGGGCATCGCGACTAAGAAAAAAGCATTGATTGTTGAAATGCGATCGCTGATTTTTCCGGCCCGTGCAGCTGCGATAATCGCCCAAGGTATGGAGACCAAGATGGCGAACATTTGGGCGAGAAAAACTAGGGAAATGGTTCGAGGGAGGCGTTCACTAATGACGCCTGAAACTGGCGGTTGACCAGTTGAACTGAAAGTGACACCAAAATCGCCCCGCACAAAATCTGATAACCAGATGAAGTAACGCACTGGCAGAGACCGATCGAGATTGAATTCTTTCTTGGCCAAGGCGATCATTTTGATGCTGTCGGGATTATTCACATCTCCGGCAACGGGACCAAGAATATTGAACAAAGGGTCGCCCAAGATATTCAACGCTCCGAATGTGAGCATGCTCACCGCAAGGAGAAGAAGAATAGCCAGGGCAACCCTTTGAACGTAATAACGCATATAACTAAATGAATTCCTTCTAGGGTCGAGTCATCTACTCAGCTGGAGAGCCAAGTTGACTGGAAGAACATGCGAC
>WLMQ01000155.1 GCA_009700145.1 Actinomycetota bacterium | reverse complement strand
CGAGCCAACATGTCGAGCTCTTGGAATGAGCCTGGATCAAGCAAGTAGTCCAGCCGTTCGCGGGCCAGCAACTTTCCTTTTTCGTGTTGACGTTCTACCGAACGGGGTGACCCCGCATGGAGCGCTTGTTCTTTGCGCTGAAGAAGGTCGGCGAGTTTGTCTTGCATGGGGTTAGCACTAGTCACCCCGTGAACGATACTCGCAACTGGCTCAAGGTACCGAGGTGACGACCGTGGCGGTGACGGGTTGAATTCCGGCTGCGGGGGTCGCTGCACCAGGAACCGTGGTGCCACCAAGGGGGACAACCACCGTTGCTGGCGAACCATCAACCGAGATGGCTAATGAGGTGGTCGTGATATCAGTTCCGGTGGTGCCCGACTCGTTCGAATTGGCCATGACCGACACGGTGTATGTCACCGATGGCAGCGTGCCGTCGGGTCCGTTGCCGGTCACGATGATTGTCCACAGGCCAGGAGCGCCGAACGGAACTCCCTCACTCATGGGAAGGCGGGCTGCCCCTTCGCCATCGAGCGGGACGTTGAGGGTCACGCTCGCGGTGTTGTTGGTTGGCGGGTTGAACTGCACCGTGAGATCGGTCAGACCGGTCGGTGGCGAATACACATCAATACGAACTGCGTTGAGACCGACCGTTGCTGGCGTGACTTTGAGTTGAACGTCAAACTCACCACCAGAGCGATCGCCGACAAAGGCGTAGTTGGTGCGATCAGATCCGGGGGGAGTCACATTGGGTGGCAAAGTTGCAACCGACCATGAAGTGAAGACCAAGACCAAGATGCCGATGCCAATTTCGGAGAGGACTGCTTTGCGAAGTTGTTGAGCAGTGCGACCATTTAGTTCGCGCTTTTTCGCAAGTTGATGATTGATGAACTGTCGTGCTGCTCCGCCGATGTAGACCATGCCAGCAACGCCGATCACTTTGATGATGACCAAGCGGCCGTGACGACTCGTCAGAATTGCGCCGCCATCCATTTGGTAGAACTGCACAATTCCGGCAACAACCGTGACGCCGATATAGATATTTGCTTGCCGTGAAAACGTTCGAATAGCGTGCATTAGGTCTTCTTCGCCTGGACCAATCAGCACCGATTGGGCCAAGAAAACCAGGCCTCCTAGCCACATACCAGCGGCTAGAACGTGCACGATTCCGGCAACTGTGCCAAGAGCGGAGAAGTCGTCCATCGCGCGAGTGAGCCCAAATGTTGCCATGGCCGCAGTGGGCAAAGCGAGTGCAACAATTTGTGATTGCGGATCAAAAATACGATCTGGTCGCAACGCGACAATGCCGCAAACGGCTATCAATACAACGCGCAAGACGGCCGAAATGCCACTGGCACTATGGAACAGTTGACCCCAGCCGAGAGGAAGAATCGTGCTCGTCACCGAATCGCCCGACAGTAACGATGCTCGCAACATGGTCACGACATAGTTGCTGACCAATGCCACATAGAACGCGTATTTCAGAAATCGATACGTTGCGTCGTCGTTGATACCTTCGGGCCACGTCCAACGAATAAAAGCAATTCCACCGAAGAGTGCGGCGAGCGACAGATAGGCGAGAATTCGGAAAAGAGCGAGGGGTCCACTCACTGGGGGAGGATCAATTGCCAAGTTGCCGCCGTCGGTGACATCGCCACCTAGATCGCTCGGATCGGCCGTTGCGGGGTCGAGAACTTCGAAGGAAAAACCACCTGTCGCCACTTTGCCGTCGGCTTGGGGCACCGAATAAGTGACGTTGCAGGTGCCAATCGGCAGGGCTGCGGTGACTGTGGCGATGAGCGAAATACCGTCTGCACCAACCGTTACGGTGCCGATGGGGGCCGGCCGGCCCTCACAAACTGCCTGCATAACGGCATTATTTGGAACTGCCGCACTAAAAACGGCGACGATCTGAGTGGGTGAGGTCGCTATTTTTTCGCTATTGGCTGGGCTCGATGAGACCAATGTCGTTTCGGCTCGAACTGGTTGGGCGCCAATGAGCAGACCCGCGCTCAGGGCTACAAATAGACCCAAAAGAGCAACGCGCAATGAACGTCGGGGGCGAGTTGCAGATGAAGTGGCAGCAAGTAAAGACATGATCACCTCCAACGGTAGTTCTCCGCGACCTCCTAAATAGGGGCACTCGCATCAGAGTGATCTTGGGAAGTCGAAGCATTGTTCGCAACACCTCACCACTACAGTCTCAAGCGATGGCTGTTCAATCTCTCTACCGCCGGTATCGGCCGCAACGTTTCTCCGAACTCAAGGGCCAAGAGCACGTTGTACGCGCGCTCAAGAACGCAGTTGCCAACTCGCGCGAAGGCCATGCCTATTTATTCTCTGGACCGCGCGGTACGGGCAAAACCACCACCGCGCGAATTCTGGCCAAAGTTCTGAACTGTGAAAATTCGAAAGACGGCGAACCATGTTGTGAATGTGGTTCGTGCTTAGCAGTACAAGAGGGCAACAGTTTTGATGTCATTGAACTTGACGCGGCTAGTAACAACGGCGTTGAAGACATTCGTGAAATTATTGCGGCAGCCTCACTCGGATCACCAGGGCGACACAAGGTCTACATCCTTGACGAAGTGCACATGTTGTCCAAGGGTGCCTCGGCAGCATTGCTGAAAACTCTCGAAGAACCACCGTCACATGTTGTGTTTGTTTTGGCAACGACCGACCCAGAGAAAGTCGCCGAAACGATTCGTAGTCGTACGCAACATCTGCAATTCCATTTGTTGCCAGTCGACGAACTTGAAGCGCACGTTCGTTGGGTTGCATCTGACGCAGGTATTGATATCAGTGATGAATCAATTCATGCAGTGCTTCGTCAAGGCGGAGGCTCAGCGCGCGATACGTTGTCGGCACTTGAACTTGCAGCAGCCACGGGTGGCATGGTTGATGAGGTCACGCCGGTTGACGAATTTGTTGATGCACTTATTGAATACGACGCCGGCCGATTGTTGGCTGCCGTTGCGCACACCGTCAACTTCGGACGTGATCCGCGTACCATCGTGAACGACTTGGTGCGACATATGCGCGATGCGTTCTTAACGCAGATGGCTCCCGAACTTGTTCAGTTGCCCGAAGATCGTGCCACCGAAGTTGCCGCGCAAGCTGGCCGACTGGGTACACCGCGTATTGTCAAAGTCATCGAGACGTTGGGTCTGGCAATTAATGACATGCGCAATGCACCCGACTCCCGAGTTGTGCTTGAGGTTGCATTAGTACGGCTTGTGCATCGTGAGTTGCAAATGGGTATTGAATCGTTGCTGGCTCGAGTCGAAAGACTCGAAAAAGAACTGGAAAATCGGCCTCAAATTGCACCTGCGCCAGTGAATCCTTCAACTGGTCGTGCTGTTTTGGGTGGACGAGTTGCCCAAGATCCAAGTGCTCCTGCTGTACGACCCGAACCCACTCCTGCCGCCGCACCAGCGTCAACAAGCGCAATGTCAATTGCTGCAGTGATTGAAAATTGGAATGACGGTGTCATCGGCGAATTAAAGGGCATGCGTCGAGCGGTTGCTCTCATGGCCAAGCCCACCGAGCGCGACGGCCAATTGGTTCTCATGGTTGACAACGAACCATCAGCAAAACGCGTGAATGAATATTTGTCCGATCTCTCGACGGTCATTTATAAGGTCGCTGGTGGTAAGTGTGTGATTGTGGTTGAAACTCGTTCTGAAGAACCACGTGCGCCTAAGGCGAAAGTCGTTGAGGAAGTAGCCGAAGAAGAATTCGTTGACATTGAAGAAATCAAGCAGTTGCCCACCGTTTCAAATAAGGCAACCGAAACAAATTTGGCTGACGCATTTCCTGGTTCAGAGATTTTGGCTGAGGACGCTTAAGAGTGGCTGCTTCGTACACCGTTCCTGTACAAACTTTGATCGATCAACTTGGTCGCATGCCAGGTATCGGACCCAAGTCAGCCCAACGTATAGCCTTTCATCTGCTCAAACTTCCCGATGAAGATGTTGAACGTTTGGCGTCAGCAATTACCGACGCCAAAGCACGGGTTCGATTTTGTGCGCGTTGTTTTAACTTTGCCGAAGACGAACTGTGTCCGATTTGTGCCGATCCTCGTCGTGATCCGTCGGTGTTGTGTGTTGTTGAAGAAAGTCGCGACATCATTGCCCTCGAACGCACTGGTGAATTTCGTGGTCGCTATCACGTGTTGCTCGGTGTGATGAACCCCATTGATGGTGTCGGTCCCGATCAATTGAAAATTCGTGAACTCGTGATGCGTTTGTCAAATGAAGAGATCACCGAAATCATCGTGTGCACGAATCCCAACACCGAAGGCGAAGTGACGGCGTCGTACCTCAGCCGAATTTTGAAGCCGTTCAACATCCGCATTACGCGACCGGCCTCTGGTCTGCCAGTGGGTGGCGATCTCGAGTATGCCGATGAGCTCACATTGGGCCGGGCCATCAATGGCCGCCGCGTCATCGAAGACTGACGAGCAGTTCAGACGCGATCAAGGCACCAGTTCTGCAAAAGGTGCGGGCGGAAAAAGACCTGTTGCAGGACCGGTGCCCTGATATGACAGTTATGTTACAAAT
>WLMQ01000154.1 GCA_009700145.1 Actinomycetota bacterium | reverse complement strand
ATGAGCGTGTGGGACTGGGTCATCAATATCAACCTCTACGGAGTCGTGCACGGTATTCGATCGTTCTTGCCGATCATGCTTGATCAAAACGAAGGACACATTGTCAATACGGCTTCAATGGCCGGACTCATCGCCATGCCAGGCTTTGGCCCGTACAACGCAACCAAGCATGCAGTTGTTGCGATGAGTGAAGGTTTGTTTCTTGAACTCGAAGCAAAAGGTTCGGGCGTGAGTTGCAGTGTGTTGTGTCCCGGATTCGTGAAGACAAGCTTGACAACTGAAATCAAATGGAGCGAACGACTTGGCGCCCAACCACCAGATCCAACTGATCCGATCAGCTCGATGATGAACGAAATGTTGAAGGCTGGTGTCGAAGATGGAATACCAGCAAGTGACGTTGCTCAACAAGTTCATGATGCTGTTGTGGCGAATCAGTTTTGGATCTTGACGCACCCTGATTTCCGTCAGGCGCCAGTTGAGCGCATGCAGCGTGCTGCAGCGCAACAAAACCCCACTCTTGGCTAAATCAACCTTGTGATTCTGGTGTCATTTAGTTTGGTATAGCCAACTTAAATGACACCAGAATCACAATGGAATGTGAGTTAGTGGGCGGCGGGGGCGGTGCCGTCAGCTTTTTTCTTCGGTGGCGGAACACCAACAGAAACTGACTTCTCGGCCCAGTCTGGCCAACGACGACGACTCACAATGCTGAGTGTGCGCAATAACTTCATTGCGACTTCGTCTTCTTGTGCGGGACGTGACTCAATCACGCCATCGCTGATCATGCGCGAAATGACTTCTTCACCAAGTTCGGTACGAACAATGGTGAGAGTCCAGTCGTTGTCTTTGCCAATTCCGCCAGTTGAAATGTCGGCGTGTTCGGCCGCAAAGTCGGGACAGCTCTTGCAACCTTCGCGAGTCCACTGATGACATTCTTTGAGATCGATTTCGTGGAATGAACCATCCTTCATCCAAATTTGGAAGGCACCCTTAATGTTCATCTTCACCATGTCTTGCTTTTTCAAGCCGTACTTGGCTTCGAAGAGCTCTTCGAAGATGGCATCATCAAAAGTCTTTGAACAGAGCAAGCCAATGTTGAACAAGAAAGGCTTTCCTACTTTGCCGGCCTTTCGATCCCACATCACGGGCGGCGAAGAAGTCTGACAACCCATGCCGACAAGTGCGAGTTTTGTGAGTCCCTGCTCTTTGGCTTCACGCAGCGCGAGAGGGTTCGCACAATAGGTGTAACGCGAGCCAGCAGTTGCCAATACTTCTTCTTTGTTGCGAGCGAGAGCCGGCTTGGCCTTCCACGCATCGTCCACTTCAACACCACTCACGAGTGCGGCTTCGATGTAGTCGTTTTCCATGAGCCAGATCAACATGGCCGAAACAAATCCACCGTCTTGACCCTTTTCGTGCTGCACCTTGTCGGTGGCACGAGTCAACAACAGTTGACGCCAGATGCCGGACATTTCTTCGGGCTGACGGGTGCGACCAAAGAGGTGGTTGTCGGCTGATTCTTCCCACTTGCGGAATCGTGGGCAAGCACGGGTACAGGTTGTGCAACCCTTTTCGCCGTGAATGCAGTTGTCGAGACCGAGTTCTTCTTCAATGTGGAAGGGCTTGTACTTGCCTTCTTCGTGCTCGTAGCCGATCACGTCGTGGGGACAGGTGACAACACAGCCAGCACAACCCGTGCACAGACCAGTGGTGATGACCTCTTCGTAGAGTTCTTTCCACTGGGCAGTCCAGCGTTCGGCTTTTGGCGGTGCAGACTCGGTAACAGACATGGGTTTCAATCTACGCTGAGAACAGGTCATCACAGGTAGCCGAAGTGGCACTTATGAGTACAGAATTTTGAGGAACACCATGGGAATGATCGGCGAACGCATACTCCGCACGGAGGATCCAGATTTAGTCACGGGTCGGGGAACTTTTATTGACAATCTCGACCTTCCAGGTGCTGGCCATGTGGTCTATGTGCGGTCAAGTGTGGCCCACGCGCGAATCATCAATATTGATACCGAAACTGCTGCTGGTATGCCGGGGGTGCTCGGCATTTTTACAAGTACCGACCTCAAGGCCGACGGACTCAACTTTGTCCCGATTGATATGCCACTTTTACCCGCCGGTATTCGTCGCCCTGCTCTAGCCGATGGCACCGTGCGCTATGTCGGTGAATTGATTGCGGCCGTTGTGGCCGAATCGCGAGCTCAAGCAGTCGACGCAGCCGAACAGGTTTTTGTTGATTACGACGCACTGCACGCGGTAGTCAACCCCGAAGAAGCACTCACTGATCAAACTTTGTTGTTTCCCGATTTTGGAACCAACACCATTGTCAATCTTGAAGCCGGACAAGCAGCAGACTTCTCACAGTGCGATGTGGTGGTGAGCCAGCGCGTGATCAATCAACGCATCGCACCGAGCCCGCTCGAAGGACGCGTTGCAGCCAGTCATTGGGAAGAAGCCGGCCCCGATGGTGTCAGTCGACTGACCCATTGGCAGGCTTGTCAGGGCGCGCACCCAATCCGTAATCAACTGTGCGCGTTTTATGATTTGCCCGCCGAACAAATACGCGTGATCACACCCGATGTTGGTGGTGGTTTTGGAGCCAAAGCATTCTTTTACCCCGAAGACATGTTGTTGCCGTGGTTGGCCAAGCGCGTGAAGCGCGCCGTGCGTTACACCGAGACGCGCACCGAAAGTATGAACGGGCTTGGTCACGGTCGTGGACAGATTCA
The DNA here is from genome assembly GCA_009700145.1 of Actinomycetota bacterium. Taxonomy (GTDB): domain Bacteria; phylum Actinomycetota; class Acidimicrobiia; order Acidimicrobiales; family Ilumatobacteraceae; genus Casp-actino8. Next base: position 1,820 of record WLMQ01000154.1, on the reverse strand, counting down.
AGACATCCGAATTGGTGGCACACGTGATGGCAAAATTTTGGCGTACGACATGCAAGTGATTCAAGAGGCCGGTGCCTACGCGCGTTTTGGTGCGTTCTTGCCGTTCATGACCGGTCGCATGTTGACGGGCACCTATCACATCCCTAATGCATACATGTCGTCGCGCTCGGTGGTGACGAACACTGTTCCAACACTGGCTTATCGAGGTGCAGGTCGTCCCGAAGCCGCAGCAGCAATCGAACGTGTCGTTGATATGTTTTCCGTCGAAATCGGCATGGACCCGGCGCGAGTTCGCGAAATTAATCTTGTGGCCAAAGATCAGTTTCCGTATACCAACGGCACCGGAACGATATATGACAGTGGTGATTACCCAGGATCACTTGAACGACTACTGAAAGTTTCGCATTACGCACAATTGCGCGATGAACAAAAACAACGGCGCGAAAACAATGATCAAGTTCAACTCGGTCTTGGGCTTGCGGTCTATGTTGAAATCACCGCAATGTCGGGTGGTTCAGAGTTTGGCTTTGTCGAAGTGACAACCAATGACGATGGCGACGTACATGCCAAGGTCATTACGGGCACTACTCCATATGGACAGGGTCACCGCACCACTTGGGCGATGTTGGTGAGCGATCGTCTCGGCATTCCTTTTGAAAACATCACCGTGATTCATGGTGACACTGATGCTGTGAAAAGTGGTGAAATCACTGGCGGATCTCGCTCGGTGCAAATTGGTGGAACAAATGTCTGGCGTGCTGCCGGAGTTGTTGCTGACAAGGCTCGTCAAATTGCTTCGCGACTTCTTGAAGCATCAGTTGATGACATCGTTCTTGAAGATGGACATTTCCATGTTGCTGGCACACCTGCAGTCACTCGAACGTGGGCAGACATCGTTGTTACTGCTCAGGCAATGGGCGAGCGGCTTGATGGTGAAGGAGACTTCGCACAAGCGTCAGGAACATTCCCCAGTGGTGCGCACCTCGCAGTTGTTGAAGTTGATACCGAAACGGGCAAAGTGAAACTGCGTGACATGTATGCAGTTGATGATGCGGGCCGCATAGTCAATACGTTGCTTGCCGAAGGTCAGGTACACGGCGGACTTGCCCAAGGAATTGGTCAAGCGTTATACGAAGAATTCATTTACGACGCTGACGGGAATCCGCTCACCGGCAACTTCGCCGATTACGGATTTCCGAGTGCAGCAGAAGTACCAAGTTTTGTCACGGTGCACATGGAATCACCGTCACCGATGAACGATCTAGGTGCCAAAGGAATCGGCGAAAGCGGAACAATTGGTGCGACGCCAGCAGTGCAAAACGCAGTAGTTGACGCGCTGTGCCATCTTGGTGTTCGCCATATCGATATGCCATGCACCGCCGAACGAGTCTGGCGTGCGCTCGAAGCAACTAAATAGCGTCGCTGCCTTCTTCGCCAGTGCGAATGCGCACGATACGTTCAACATTGGTGACCCAAATTTTTCCGTCACCGATCTTGCCGGTTGTTGCAGCAGCTTTGATTGCTTCAACGATGCGATCAACTTCTGAATTGTCAACAACAATTTCAAGCCGAACTTTAGGAACGAAATCAATTTTGTATTCGGCACCTCGGTAGGTCTCGGTGTGTCCGCCTTGACGGCCAAAGCCTCGAACTTCGCTGACGGTGATTCCTTGAATACCTGCGGCCTTGAGAGCGTCTTTGACGTCATCAAGTTTGAACGGTTTCACGATGGCGGTGATGAGTTGCATGATGTTCTTCTCTCTGTGTCCTTCTAGTAACCGTACTACTTATGCCTGATATGCAGTTTCAGCGTGCTGGCT
>WLMQ01000153.1 GCA_009700145.1 Actinomycetota bacterium | reverse complement strand
TTCACGGCACCATCACCTCAATTGACGCTCCTTCAACACCAGTAACACTGATGCTGAACGGCTCGGCACTCGCATAGGACGGCTTAGGGATATTGACGACCACTACCTGCTGGCCACCCTCTGTCACTAGCGAGGTGCAGGCTTGTAGTTCTGTTTCTTTCATCACACCACCGCCAAGATCTTCGACAGTCTTTCCATAGGTCAAGACCATGCGATGTTCACCTTCGTCTTCGTTTTGGAAGAGGATGCTTAAATTCAATGAACGTTGCAAAGTGATAGATGTCAGTGGTCCAGAGAAGCCATCCATCTCGGCGTACAAAACACCATCTTTCAAAGTCACGGTTGCTGCGATACTGCTCTTGGCTGATACCGCGCGAATCGGACTCTCGTCGGCGACTTCGGCTTCTTCGCCACACGGACGCTCAGCAAAGTGATCTTCGGCTGCTGCGACAGTGAGTTCTTCACGTTCGCCATTCAGCGCAAGTGCAACACCAACGGCCGACAAAGCGAGCAAGACAACACCACATGCGGCGCCTACAACTCGTGCACTTGTACCTCGACGAATCGACAACACCGAACCGAAGAACAAAACAAGCGCACCAAGAATTGCAAAGACAATCGGGCCGGCTTCGACAGACAAGGCCAAGAAGATTCGTGAGAACGACAACACAATCGCAGCGAGCAACAAAGCTCCGCCGATCGGAATTTCAAGAGGGTGAACGACCCAACCACGAACACGTGCGTTGTACCCAACATCTGATGACGCACGATCGCTCCAGTTTTGAATGAGCCATTCGCCGAGCATCGCTAATAACAACGCAATACCTACTTTGAAAATACCGGGTGAGGTCACGAGACCAACAACCACCATGCCAAGTGACAATGCGGTACCTAAGGGGAACCAACTACGACCAGGTCCGCGCTGTGCTGCTGGCGCCGAGTCGTGCTGTGCGGTATCGGTCGACAAAACGTGACCATCACGAACATAAGAAGCAATCGCACCAAGGAAGATCGAAGCGATGGCGATGAACACCAAAGCGACCGCACCAGATCCGCCATCACTTGCAATTGTCCAAACAATGGCCGCAGCAATTGCCACTGCACCAAGTCCGTAGAAGAGTTTTGAGCTTGTTGTAATCATGAGTGATGCCTCGTCACTTTTGCACGTAGATGACGAACCACACTGCGCAGAACGCTGCAGCGAGGAAATACCAATACAGGGCATGAGCCGAAACAAGTTCGACTTCTTTCGTGCGACCACCGAGATACCTGAATGCGGCAACTGCTGTGAACACCAAACCAGAAAGCAATAACGCGGTCATCGTTCCGGTTGCTGCGTAGAACATTGAATGGAAGGCACCGTCTTTGGCGCCGACTCCCATTTGGGTCCAGATGAAAATTTGAGCATTGATAACCGCCAACGACATCAACGCTGTGACACCTAGGGCAAGACCCGTGTGAGTGCGATCATTGCGCTTTGCGGAGTAGACGGCCCACTGGGCCATGACGCAAACCACCAAAAGACCGAGCAACATCACGTTGGCTGCAACTTCTGGAACCACAATCTTGGCGGGCATCCAATCTTTGATGAATCCACGCTTGAGTGATTCACGTACGGGAGCGTCAGCGCGGAACTTCAGCCAGGTGGCCATCATTCCGCCAATCAGCATGAGACCAGCAGCGCCAGCGACAGCAGTGCCAACAAATACTTGACGGCGCGGTGCAGGTTGCGAGGCGGGGGGTAATGCAAGCATCAGGCAACCTTCCCTGTTGATGAAGCGGACTTGATATCAGCGAACGGGGTTGCCGAATTCACGACAATCACACCAGCAAAATTTTCAGCAGGTGGCGGCGATGACGTCGCCCATTCAAGGCTTGTGCCATCCCATGGATCGTTGCCGGCAGCTTCACCACTCGTGAAACTCTTCAGTGCAAGACCAAGAAAAGCAATTGATGCCAACAACATGAATACGAATCCGGCACACGTCAGTGCATTCCACAAATCTTGCGGACCGCTATACGTGAAACCGTTGACGAGACCAGTTGGCTGATTAGCAAATCCGGCGACGTAATACGGAATCGAATCAAGTCCGATCGCAAGAAGCGCCAACAAAGCCAAAGGAATTGCTGCCTTATCAGGGATTGAACGTCCCCACAGTTTGGGACCCCAGTAGCAAATACCACCGAAAGCGATTGTGATCGCACCGAAGGTAATCGGAACATAGACGCCTGCTTCGTAAATCGAACCGATCAATCCAGCATCTTGAACAAGTCCGATGATGTGGGCGGCGGCACCGAGAAGAATTCCGAGCAATCCAATCAAAACGAATGTCAATGGTGCACTGATCACTGGCTTGCCGGACTTCAGCGTCAACAGCGACAAACCAAGAACGCCAAGTAAACCAAGAACTGGAACAACGTTCAGTAACAAGAATGGCAAAAGATCAGCAATCTTGGTTCCAGCATCATCAAGAAACTTTGCACCTTCCCACGGAAGCGTGATGCTTGTTTGAGTTACAGCCGCAAGTGCCACAACTGCGACGACTCCTACAGCACCAAACGCGACCGAACGCTGAGCCAAACGTGTACGCCCAATAGTGGGAACAACATCAAGCACAATGCCGAGTGCCGGAATTGCCAACAACAAACTAAACGGCTGTGACAACGCCCAACCGATCCACTGGTTGACACCAGTGTTTCCACCAAAGCCGGCGCGGGCGTAACGGTGATCGACATAGACGTACACAGTGGTGCCAATCAGAACTGGCATCGTCAGAATTAAGGCCAACGAACCAACGAGTGATGACCAGGTGAAAAGCGGTGCTCGCAGAATTCCCATACCCGGCGCACGAGTGGTGAGCACACTGACCGCAATCGAAGTTGCCGCCATCAAAACTCCGAGACCAAGAACGATTGATCCAGTGAGGTACAAATCAACAAGGTTGGAGTTACCACCGTTTGGACCACCGTTACCGATGATCGAGGCGAGGGCGATACCGAGGCCAGTCAGCCAAGTCCAAAAGCCAGCGGCTGCTAAACGCGGAAACGCATTTGAACGTGCACCCAATTGCAACGGAACAATGGCAATCGAGAGACCGAGCAAAAGTGGAACTACTGTTCCGAATGTGAGCAGCAAACGCACTGCCGCCAACACTTGTGGAACTGAATTGTCACTCAAAATTTGATAACTATCGGCGTTGATGCGCTCGAATGTCACCAAGACGGCAAGGACGAGTCCGGCCACAAGACCAACAAAGCTTGTGCCGATAAAGAGACGGCCAACTTTTTTGTGATCAGCAGTAGTCAGCCATGTCGCAATGGCTGGCGTCGATGCAGATACATCAGCAGGTAGATGGGTTTCAATTGATGTCATTCGAGATGGCTCGCTTCACGCGCAACGAGAGGAGTTCGGGGTTCCTCGGGGGTCTCAAAACTATTTCCAATCAACGACATTACCCTGATTGCCCTGCTGAGACCGAAATCCCCGACCAAGTTCGCTCGTGAATTCATTGTCACTGGTTCGTCAATTCAGAGCCCGTACTTCACAAACACATCAACGGCCATGGCCGTAAAAAGGACTGTCACATAAGTGATCGAGAATCCGAACACGCGCATCGCTCGACTCGCCGAGGGATGGCGACCCAGATCAACGGTGCTGGCAATAAATCCCAGCCCCAAAATGACCGCTGAAATCATGTAGATCAGCCCGAGGTTGGCCACGGGACCCAAAATCAGGGTGACGCCGGTCAAAAGGACCGTATAAATGAACATTTGGCGGACCGTCTGCTTCATGGTCGCAACCGAGGGCATCATCGGGACCCCAGCGGCTTTGTATTCGTCGGCGTGGCGAATGGCTAGGGCCCAAAAATGGGGTGGGGTCCACAAAAATATGGCTATGAACAGGATAAATGGCTCCCAAGCGAGCGAATTTTGCACCGCTGCCCAACCCACTAAAACCGGAACCGCGCCAGCCGCGCCGCCGATCACGATGTTCTGACGACTCGTGCGCTTGAGCCACAACGAATAGACGAAGACATAAAACAGGGTCGCCGAGAGTGCCAAACAGGCCGCCAGCAAGTTGGCCCCCGCCCAAAGAATCGCAAAAGCGACCGCTTCCAGGGCTAATGCAAAAATCATGGCCTCGCGCGGCTGGATGAGGCCGGTCACGAGCGGACGAGTTTTGGTGCGGTCCATGAGAGCGTCGATGTCGCGGTCGATCACCATGTTGATGGCGTTCGCCCCGCCGGCGGCCAAAGTGCCACCGATGAGGGTGATAGCGACGAGTCGCCAACTGGGCCAACCATGTTCAGCCAAAACCATGGTGGGAACCGTGGTGATGAGCAACAGCTCAACAACCCGCAACTTCATCAGGACGATGTAGCCACCGAAAACCGACTTGGGTTCTTTGCGGGCACCATGTGCGGCGACCCCACCTGGAGACAGGCGAGACGGAACCAAGGGGCGCGAACCAACAGACATCAATCTTGATCGTATGGGGGTGTGAATACCTCAACCAACCGAGACAATGAAGGAGTGAACACAGCAGGCGTGACTCTCGTCGCCGCGG
>WLMQ01000152.1 GCA_009700145.1 Actinomycetota bacterium | reverse complement strand
TGGTTTAGTGCCTACGCTTCGTCATCGTGCATCGGGTTAAGCGAAATAGTCCTCCAGTCGATACCACCGACCCTGCATATCTTGAATCCCTCCTACATTTTGCTCGTGAGCTCGGACTTGACCGAGTAGGAGTCACTGATGCCTCGCCTCTGAGTCGAGCGCGAGTTGCTATTGATGACCGCAAGGCCCGAGGGTTAAGCGACACCATGGGATTCACCTATCGCAATCCATCGCGCTCGACCGATCCCAACACCGCTGTTGAGGGAGCGCGTTCGATCATTGTGGCGGCGCGCAGCTATCACTCTGATCAACCTGATCATCCGGGTGGTATCTCGGCCCGTGTTGCGCGCTATGCGCAAGATGACCACTACACGCCATTGCGACAAGCGTTACAAAAGATCGCATTGCGCTTACGTGCTGATGGTTATCGAGCGGTGGTTTTTGCTGATGAAAACAACTTGGTCGATCGCGAAGTGGCGTATCGCGCTGGTCTTGGTTGGTTCGGCAAGAACGCCAATATTCTGCTTCCGGGGGCTGGCAGTTTTTTCAGTCTTGGTTCAATCGTGACGACTGCAGTGTTGGCGCCAGCAGCACAACCTGCACCCGACGGTTGTGGAACATGTCGGGCGTGTTATGACGAATGCCCGACTCAAGCAATCGTTGCTGACGGAGTCATTGACGCCCGCCGATGCCTGGCATGGTTAGTGCAAAAGTCGGGTAACTTTCCACGCGAGTTTCGAGTGGCGTTAGGTGATCGCTTGTACGGCTGTGATGACTGTCAAACCAGTTGTCCACCAACGGTCAGACTGCATTCCCGCCATCAGGCGCGGATCGCACCAGTTGCGGGACCAGGTGCATTTGTTGATGTGATTGAACTTTTGAACTCGTCTAATGAAAGTTTGCTGGACAAATTTGGCAGTTGGTACCTGGCCGAACGCGACCCCCGTTGGTTGCGGCGTAACGCGCTGATTATTTTGGGAAATATTGCGCCTGTGAACAATTCAGCCCTTGATAATTCAGTCATGAATCCTGTTGAGCAACTGTTGCGCCGCTACCTTGGAGATATCGACCCGATGCTTCGACTTCATGCCTTGTGGGCCGCGGTGCGTTTAGGTCGCCGCGATCTTGTTGAGTCGCTAGCCCTTGATACTGACGAATCGGTACGAGATGAGTATTCGCAGATTGAGTCAATTCCCGTTCGAACGGTTGCCTCGTGAAACATCTTCTCGTCACGAATGATTTTCCGCCCAAGATTGGTGGAATTCAATCATTGCTCTGGGAATGGTGGCGTCGTCTTCCGCCCGATTCTTTTGCGGTGTTAACAAGTCCCTATGAAGGAACCGCCGAGTTTGATGCAGCCCAACCTTTTCATATTGAGCGCACCAAAGAACCGGTACTTTTGCCACATCCGTGGATGGTGAAGCGCGTTAATGAAATGGCCAAAAGAGTTGGCGCCGATTTAATTGTTCTTGACCCAGCCGTTCCACTTGGCATCATCGGGCCACATCTTGATTTGCCATACGACGTGGTTTTACACGGGGCCGAAGTGACTGTTCCTGGGCGAATTCCGGGATCAAAGCAGGTCTTAGGACGAGTATTGCGGCACGCCCGTCATGTCGTTGCTGCCGGTGGATACCCAGCTGCCGAAGCAGTACATGCTGCTGGTCGCGAATTGCCGATGACAATCGTTCCGCCAGGTGTTGATGGTGAACGTTTTGTTCCGTTGAATGCTCAAGATCGCTCGCAGGCCCGACGCGATTTTGGATTCACTGACGAAACAGAATTGATCGTCGGAATTAGTCGACTTGTTCCTCGTAAAGGATTCGACACTGCGATTCGCGCTGTCGCCAAGTTGAAAGATTCGCGACCAAATTTGGTTCTGGCAATCGCTGGATCTGGGCGCGATCGCGAGCGATTAGAAAAGCTTGCGCACGAACTTGATGCGCCGGTCACTTTTTTAGGGCGGGTTGCTCATGATGACCTGCCACGGTTGTACGGATGTGCCGATATCTACACCATGCTCTGCCGCAATCGTTGGGGCGGTCTTGAGCAAGAAGGTTTTGGCATCGTCTTTGTGGAAGCCGCTGCTTGTGGCATACCACAAATTGCGGGATCAAGCGGAGGGGCGGCCGAGGCAGTTGCCCATGGCGAAACCGGATTTGTCGTTGCTGAATCTGAAGATGTTGAGGCGGTCACCGGTTATATGGAGACGTTGTTGAACGATCCAGATTTGCGTCGTCGCATGGGGGTGGCGTCGCGTGAGCGAGCTATCACAGAATTTTCCTACGAGATGCTCGCCGAGCGACTCGGTCACGTTTTTGGAGTGTGGTCATGAGCGGTAAAAATATTTTACGATTCAATATTTTGGCAACAGCGGTTTTTGGGGTGTCGGCCATAGTCGCTGCAGTGGTCTTTGATGGTTTTGCCAAGACGCAAGGGGTGATCGTTGCTCTTTCGTTATTCACGATTGGGATCGCCGCGTTTCTCTGGGGATATTGGACTGCAGTACAAAAAAGTCGCGAATTAGAAATATCTGTCGCTGAGATGTACTTCTTGTTGGGACGGGCCATTCCCAAGAAAGTCAAAGTCGTGATGCATTCGTGCTTGGCCGCGCAAAGTGTGATCGCGATCGCGACGGCGATCGCTCGTCCGAACACTCTGCAAGATGGAGCTCAGAATTCAAGTCGTGGTTCAACTTTGGCCTTTGGAGTTCTGGTGCCGATCTTGGGGCTGGGCTTGAATGGATTGTGGTCAGCGACCTACGGATCTTTCGGGGCTCGCCGACTAAAAGGTGACTCTTCCCCAACCGAGAGCCACCCCGACGACCGTCCGATCGGCTAGAACATAACTATGGCTGACACCGCGTCATTGACGATCACCATTCAGGCGCCCCACGAAAGTTGTTGGGCGATTGCGACAGATTTTGAGCGTTACCCCGATTGGGCCAAAGATGTGAAATCTGCAGTTGTGCTGAAGCGCGACGATCAGGGTCGTGCCACACAAGTCGAATTCCGTACCTCAGCACTTGGTCGAAGCACGCATTACACCTTGTCATACGACTACAGCGCCGCTCCCGCTCGTTTGTCATGGCACATGGTGTCTGGTGACATTATGCGGGCCGTTGACGGTGCCTACATGTTCTCGCCAGATAATTCAGGTGGTGTCGTTCTGACCTACAACTTGTCCATTGAACTTGTTGTTCCGCTTCCAGGTTTTGTGAAGCGCCGGGCCGAAGTGCGAATTCTCAACACTGTTAAAGAGTTGAAGGTTCAAGCAGAATCCAATCGGTGAAGGCAGAGATATGCCGATAGTGAGTGGACGTCGCGCCGGAATTGATGTCGGCGGAACAAAATGTCTTGGCGTTGTCTGGCACAACGGGAAAATTGTCCAAGAGGTTCGTCGCGATACGCCTCAGGGTGCTGACGACATTGTTGAAACCCTTGTTTCGATGGTTCGTGAATTGGGCGAGGTTGATTCGGTAGGTATCGGTGTCCCTGGGCTTGTGACTCGACAAGGCGTATTGCGGGCGGCTCCCAATTTGGTTGATATTGCTGATTTTGCAGTCGGCCCAATTTTGCGCGACATTTTGCACGTCGACGTTGCGGTTGAAAACGATGCGACATGTGCCGCGGTTGCTGAATGGTCTGCTGGTGCAGCACAAGGAGTTGACGATGTCATCGTCGTGACACTGGGTACGGGCATTGGTGGAGGACTTGTATCTGGCGGACGCTTGGTACGCGGCACTAATGGTTTCGCTGGCGAAATCGGACACATGATTGTTGATCCCTCAGGTCCCAAATGTGTGTGCGGACAACGGGGATGTTGGGAACGGTATGCATCGGGCAATGGCTTGGCTTACCTCGGTACATTGGCGGCCGAACGCGGACACGCCCACATGGTGCAAACTTTGGCCGGTGGAAGCACGAATATTCGTGGAGAACATATTCGCGAAGCGGCACTTCTTGGTGACGACGAAGCCTTGGCGATTGTTGATGAGTTCGCGCGGTGGGTGGCTCTCGGATTATCAAACCTCACTAATCTGCTTGATCCATCAATGCTGGTGATCGGTGGCGGGTTGGCGGGCTCGGGAGATCTATTTCTTCGACCGATTCAACAATGGTTTGGTGAATTGCTGTATTCGCCCGAGTTGCGACCCCACCCGCAACTCGTACTCGCAAAATTTGCCGAACAAGCAGGGGCGATCGGGGCAGCCATATTGCCCGAATACGCACACGTGTCTGACATCTAATATTCATGGCATGGCAACGTCTGACTGGTTAGTGTCAAGGCGTGCAAACTTACGTCTTACGTCTGTGGCTCCCCGATATTCCGGGAACACTCGGTCGAGTTGCGGCGGCTATCGGGCAGGCTGACGGTGACGTGATCGGAATTGAAATCCTTGAACGCGGTGCCGGCATGGCAATTGACGAATTGATTGTGGCGTTGCCGACGCAGGGTTCAACTCCATCTGATGAAGCGCTTCATGAAGATTTGATCCTAGAGAAATTGATTACTTGCGTGAGTCAAGTTGAAGGTGTCGCTGTTGAAGACGTACACCGAGTCGCGCAAG
>WLMQ01000151.1 GCA_009700145.1 Actinomycetota bacterium | reverse complement strand
CGCTGGTCAAGAATATTCAAGTTGATGATGGCACAATGACGCCAAGCATGGACGACTACATTCAGGATTGCATCCACAATCGTGAGCTTCTCGGTGCAGGCGAATTTGATCTCAAACAGTTCTTTGAATGTACGCCACCCAACGCTCCTATCAGTGTCGAGATCATCGACGACGATCTCGATCTGATCCCGGCATTCGAGCGGGCTCAACTTCAGGCGTCATCTCTACAGCGCTTGATGGCGCATCGCGATCGGCAAGACTGACAATCAAGAATCTTTCTCAGCGTACGGAGCCACCATGATCCCTGACTATTCATCACGAACCTTGAACGATCTCACCTCGCTTGTTGGCAAACGAGCCGTTGTCACTGGCGGAGCAAGGGGAATCGGCGCGGCAACTGTTGCGCGGCTTGCCGAAGCCGGATCCGACGTACTTGTGACCGATATTGATGAAGCTGGTGCAGCGGCTACGGCAACAGCTGTTGCAGAGCAAACTGGACGAAAAGTACTCAGCACCCGTATCGACATCGGCGATACATCAACAATCATCGCGGCGGCAGATCTGTGCGTTGAAAAACTTGGTGGTCTCGATATCTGGGTGAATAACGCGGGCATCTACCCCACCACCGGACCAGCAATAGATGCTGCTGATGATTTCATTGATCGACTAATGCAGATCAACGTACGCGGCAACTTCGCATGCGCGCGTGAAGCCGCACGTCGTATGAATGGTGGAGTCATCGTCAACCTCGCCTCAACCACTGGCTTTCGGGCCGCACCCGGCATCAGTGCGTACGTCATGTCGAAACACGCGGTCGTCGGAATGACTAAAAGTCTGGCTCTTGAATTTGGACCAAAGAATATTCGTGTTGTTGGAGTTGCTCCTGGCCCTATTGACACACCAGGTGTTCAAGACCAGTTGGCCCCGCTGAAGGCAGCAGGCTTAGATGTGGGCGCACGTATGAGCCAAACCCTCTTGGGACGGGCCGGCCAAGCCGACGACATTGCACGAGTGATCTTGTTCTTGGCTTCAGATATGGCGGCCTGGATCACCGGAGAAGTTGTCGCAGTCGATGCCGGATCACTTGCGGGCTAAACGAAAGACTTACTTCGCCTGCTAGACAAATACCGGGGGTAATGACATGAGTCAACCAAAGATTCCGCTGACAGCCGACACGATTGATGCCGCTTGGCTCAATCAAGCATTCGATGGTTCAGTCGCAACGATCACCAATGTGAAGGCCGAGCGTTTGGGCGAAGGTGTTGGACTACTTGGAGAAGTCACTCGGTTGCATCTGAATTACGCCGCAAATTCTTCGGGCCCTCAACCAGCGAGCATGATTGCCAAATGTCAAGCGGCCGCTCCTGGAAATGTCTTCATGTCCCAGGCCATGGGTTTCTACGAACGTGAATCGGCGTTCTACAAACAGTTCTCCCAATCGATCAATCTGCGTGTTCCTTTTTGCTACTACACCGATGTCGATCCAGCAGGCGCTCCGTACATCGTTCTGTTAGAAGAAATCACCAATCCCCGAATGGTTGATCAAGTTGCCGGCGCAAACTTTGATGACAGCGCTGCGATTCTCGATCAAGCCGTGAAATTGCACAGTCATTTTTGGGATAACGAATTGTTGTGGTCGCTTTCATGGCTTCCACCCATGAACAATCCGTTGTATCGCGCTGCCCGCGAAATGGCCGAGCCGAAACTTGAATCATTTATTGCTAAATGGTCACCTCATGTTGCCGCAGACACGATGCAATGGATGCGCGAACTCACCCCGAAGTATCCAGACATGGTCGACTGGTGGGTTGAACAAGGCAACGCGACGTTCTCGCATACCGACTTTCGTGCCGACAACTTTTTGTTCGGCGGTTCCGCAGGCGAAGGAGTTGTGACAGTTCTCGATTTTCAATTGAGTGCCCGCCATGTAGGCATGTGGGACGTCGCCAACTTCCTCGGCCAATCTGTCACCATTGAGAATCGACGCGAGTGGGAAAAGACCCTGGTACGTCGCTATTACGACGGATTGATTACTGCTGGAGTCTCCAATTACTCATGGGACCGCTGCTGGCGCGACTATCGATATTGCTTATTGCACCAGGCTTGGTCGCAAGTTGCAGTCAGCGATATAGATCCAGGCAACGATCGTGGTCGTGCGTTACTGCATGCCATGATCACTCGCGTTTTTGCTGCTGCCCACGACTTGCAATCTGGCGACCTGCTCAGCGAATTCTGATACGGCCCATATCGCTATGACTCCCGAACTTGTTGCTCGCCTCACTGCAGAAATGCAATATGAGTTTGACCGAACTGCTCCACCCGATGGATTCCCTAAATTCCATGACATCCCGGTTGAGCGGTTTACGTCTGATGAGTTTTGGGATCTTGAACAGAAATACTTATGGCCACGATCGTGGGTCTTGGCTGGCCGGGCCGAAGATATTCCCAATGTTGGCGACTTCTTCACCTTTGATGACTTAGGCGTTCCGATACTTCTGATTCGGGGCAAGGATTCACAAGTTCGCGCGTTCTACAACACCTGCCAACATCGCGGTGCACCAGTTGTCCGTGAAGCATCGGGAACCTCAAAGCTTTTGCGTTGTCAATATCACTCGTGTTCGTACGACATTGATAACGGAAAATTGGTTTCAGTTCCTGATGAACGAGATTTTGTTGATCTCGACAAGACCGAACGTTGCCTTCCTTCGATCTCGTGTGAAATCTGGGACAACTGGATTTTTGTCAATCAAGATCCTGAGGCAATTGCGTTCTCCGATCACATCGGCAAGATCGCCGATGAAATGTCGGAGTTTCAAGGTTCCTCATTACGTACGGTTGCCAAGCAAAGTGAGATCATTCCGTGCAACTGGAAAGTAACGGCTGAGGCATTCCTTGAGGTCTACCACTTCCGACATATTCATAGTCGCAATGGCGAGAGTCTTCTTGATAACCGGGGAGCGACTATGGGACTTCTCCCCAACGGCTGTTCACGCATGGTGACACCGTTTTCAAAAACCTCTTACTCAGCGCTCGGAATGAATAATTGGGACGACTACAAACATGTTGTGATCCCCGGCTTCACCGATTTAGAAACTGTGAACGACATGGTTCGTTGTACGAGTTCTGCATACGGCATCTTCCCCAACCTCATCACGCCAATCGCCGCGTACGGATTCCCATTTATTACCTTCTGGCCTATCGATAAGCAGACCACGCGAATCGACTGGACTCATTACGCACCTATTGATTTTGATCCGAAAGATGGTTTGCCGACCAACTGGCAGATGAGACTTGACAACTTCAAACTCATCATGGAAGAAGATTTCTGGAATATGGCACCCATGCAGAGATCACTTGAATCTCCAGCGATGCGCGGCATGCCGACTAATTATCAAGAACGACGCATTTGGAATTTTCACGAGCAACTTGATCGTGTCATTGGCATTGATCGAATTCCTGCATCAATGCGCGTCGAGCAATTGCTCAGCAATTACATAGAAGATTAAAACTCAACCTCGCGAGACTGCGGGATTGCCGTCAGTCCACATCACGACAAGGCGGCGAAAACTAATCCGCCATCCGTCAGACGTGCGTTTCAACTCATCTTCGTAACGACCAGCAATAATGAAGTTGGTTCCGCCGTGCGCTGCTTTACGAACATGTTGCGCCTGCAAATAGCAACGACAAGTTGCGGTGTCACCTTGAACATTGATCTGATGATTCGAAATGAGGTGTTGGGTCTCGTCCATACGCGAAAGAGCAGTTTCAACGCGCTTCTTTATTGCCACTCGGCCTACGACATCTTCTAAAAGGTCACCATTGGCATCTTCGGCGAACACTGTGTCGAGTACAGCCCAATCCTTAGTGTCGAGAGCCCAGCAATAACGGTTTGTCACATCGATAATCGCCGCACGATCAATCAGTAACTGATGCGCTACAGCACTAGGCAATGTGTCAATGGTTTGAATTTCAAACATCTCGTCCCCCTCTATCTCGTCTTCACCGTAGTCGGATATGACACGCTAGGGACATGTCCATCCTCGGTCGGCCAGTACAAATTGCTTACAGCGCCCGCGGTACCGACACACTCGAAGAGGCCGCCGCCGAATTTCGCCAACGTACAAGTTGCGGTCCATTCGTTTTTGCCCATCACATCGAGATCGCCTCATGCACGATCAATGGTGTGGCGAGCACATTCGACCACTCATCGGCATACGGCTGGTGGGGCGAGATCATGGTTGAACTGGTTCGCGAACACACGTCCCCGCTTGGACCAAGTCCATCGGGCTTGCATCACATGGCGTTCATGGTTGATTCGTTACATGGCGGCATTGAGTGGTGCGCACAACAAGGTTGGCCCCTCACCCTTCATGCCCAAACCAGTGGTGGTCAAGAATTTGTCTTTTGCGATGCACGAGATGATCTCGGACATTTCATTGAAATGTACGAACCCTCCGAACGATTGCTCGGCTTCTACGACTACGTTCGCCAACTTTCCCAAACTCCATCGTGATTCTGGTGTGGATTAATTGCGTATAGCGCAACAAATCCACACCAGAATCACGCTGGTATTCAGAGGT
>WLMQ01000150.1 GCA_009700145.1 Actinomycetota bacterium | reverse complement strand
CGACCTTTAACCGTGACACTTTCAATCACGCTTCGTTCAACAGGAGCTGGCCCAATTGTTGACATCGCATCAAATCGCAATGTAGGCAGACCTACCAGTGCGGTACGCATGGCGGCCACGGTGTGGTTAGTTTTTCCACGCATCGCCATATCTAGAGAATAAATCACCCAAGTCACATAGCTGGGCATACCTCAGAAAAACCGATACGGTATTTGTGTATGAGCCAGCAAGACCCCGACGATGCTGAACTGGTTGCTCCCATTGATCCGACCGACTCAATTCAGAATCAACTCGATCGAGCCCGCGCTCGTCACGGGACAATCGGAGCAGTGGTCTTTAGTGCGATGCTCGGAGTCGACAAAGTTTTGGGACGTAAACCCAAAGATGAAGGCGCAGTCATCTGGGAAGCATCAGGCGAACCCGAAGATATTGATGCAGATGGCATCACTATTGATGTTGACGATCAAACCAAAGTGGTGTCACAACTTGGCGCTGGCAAAGCCGCGCGCCGGGTCCGCAAAAAACGAACCGTAAAGTAAGACCTACTTACGGAAGTTCGCCGACATGAGCAAGGGCCAAACGAAGCAGTCGATCTTGGCCTCCCGTCATATCGGCTGCGATCTTTGCTGATGCTGCCTCGGCCGGCGTGAACCATGCCAGGTCGAGGGCCTGCTGAGTTGGCGTGCAGTCGCCAGAAACTGGGACCACATAAGCCAAACTCACCGCATGATGACGAGGATCAACAAATCCACTGATATCTGGATCAGGGAAGTACTCGGCGATGGTGAATGGAGCCGGGTTGGTGGGAACCTTTGGCAGAGCCAGCGGTCCGAGGTCTTTTTCAAGGTGACGGATGAGCGCATCACGCACCCGCTCGCCATACAAAACTCGGCCCGACACCAACATGCGACTGATTGAACCGTCCGAGGCAACGCGCAACAACAAGCCAACCTGGGTCACCCGACCAGACTCATCCACACGCACAGGGATGGCGTCGACGTACACGAGAGGCACATTGGCACGAACTGAAGCCAGCAGCTCAGTGCTCAGCCACGCGGTTCGGGTATCGATTTGATCACTCACAAGTGACAGTTTCTCAGATCAGCCCAACAAGTGGGTGGCAAAGACCTGTGACATCGAAGTTTCAGGTCATGGTTTTAGCCTGACGTAGGTCGCTCAAACCCCAGGCGAGCGGCCTCGACTTGTTTCCATACAAAGCAACCCACATGGTGATCATTCACCAAGCCCATCGATTGCATGAACGCGTACATCGTCGTCGGCCCCACGAAACTCCAGCCCCGCTTTTTCAGATCTTTGGACAATGCAATTGACTCGGGCGAGGTGATGAATGTTGAAACGTCAGTAGCCGTCGGTCGTTTTGGTCGAGTTGAGGCCTTGGGTTCGAACTGCCAGATGTATGCACCTACTGAACCGCATTCTTTGATGAGTTCGCGACATCTCTGAGCATTGTTAATCGTTGATTCAATCTTTCCTCGATGCCGAACGATCGAGGCGTCCCCCATGAGTCGCTCGATATCTGTTTGGGTGAACTTGGAAACTTTATTGATATCGAATTTTTTGAAACAACGCCTAAAATCTTCACGCTTATTCAGAATCGTGCTCCACGACAGACCACTTTGAAATCCTTCAAGACACAACTTCTCAAAGAGTCGCGAATTGTCGGCAGTAGGAAATCCCCATTCGGTGTCGTGATAGTGCGACATCAATCCCGGCGTTGACCCCCACCCACATCGCTCCAGATTTAGTGAACTCATGTCTTTATCTACCTTTATCTATCGTCGCCATCTATAGTCAACATATGGCACGACGATGGTCTTATTGGCACATCCTCTTTTTGATTCTGGGACTAATACCCCCATCCTTGATCTTCCTCGGCCCAACAGTTCTTAATCCCAGCTTGGTGAACTTAATTGATACATCAACGGGACCAAACGTTGATGCGCCGTTACCCGAACCGACAACTGACGAACTAAGCAACATGGCCGGTTTGACAAGTGATGAAATCATCACCCAAATTGAGAAGCAGAATCTGTGGAATTTTGGCGAAGATACGACTCGATCATTTGATGTGATCGCCCAGATTCAGCCCGACCATTCTGTCGTCATCACCGAAAAGATCACCCAAGTTTTTCGTACCGACCGTCACGGCATTGAACGATCGATCCCCATTGAATATTCCGGCTTAGACAGCCATGTCATTCGTGCCATGCAAATTGCAACGTCCGAGGGAACGCCCGACTCACTGGAGATCACCGATATTGGCGGTGCGGTGAACGTTCGAATTGGCGATGCTGACACCACAATTACCAATGCCCACACCTATGAACTCAGTTACCAAATTGAAGATGTACTCATCATCAATGGCGATACCGCCACGTTGCCGCTCGATGCCATTACTGATTGGCGCCAGCACACTGATTCATTGACATACACCGTCATTGGGCCATCAGGACCTCTTGATTCTCGTTGCTATCAAGGAGCAATGAATACGCAGAGTCCTTGCGACGAAAACACGCCAACCCCTGACGGCGCGAGATTCTCAGCAAGCAACCTCGCACCCAATAGTGCATTTACTATTGAAGTTGATTTTCCAAGCGCTTTATTTGATTCAAGTGCCACACTCATGAATCGTTCGCAATCAGTCCCGGCAGCAGTGTTTGCGATTGTGCTGCTGTACTTGGCACTTTTTGCTGCAATCGCCATCAACCTCAAGCGTTATCGTCGTCAACGATCGATGGCGATCGCTGGCATTAGCGAAACTTTTTCGGGCCCGATGTCGCTCGACCTCGCCGACCGTATGCAGCGGCCGATTTTGCCACCGCCGCCACCAGGCACACCAACAATTTTGCCAACAGCTACTTCACAAGAAATTCCCATTGAATTTGTACCACCGGTGAACCTAGACCCAGCTTGCCTTTTGCGAATCAAAGATGGCAGCAAAGTCAATGTCAGCCACATGTTGGCCGCAACTTTGGTTGATCTTGCCGCTGATGGCGTCATTTCTCTGACTCAAGTCAATAAAGCATGGGTAGTGAGCCGAATTGTTCAACCACCGCGTCAAGTCAAAAGTTATGAACTCACGTTGCTCACTGCATTGCTCGGCGACAAGGACGAGGCGGCACTGTCAAACAAAAGCACGGCTCTCTCCACGAAGGTGAGGACCTATGTCCAAGAAGTTGATGAGCAACTTCGCAGCCTTGGCTTACTCACCAACAAAACTTTGACAGCCGGATTCATCTCTCGGCGTGGAAAATTTTCGGCCCTCGCCGGGTTCATTGGAATGATCATTATTGTCGCGATCTTTGCTGCTGGAGTTGGCTCACTCACCAACATCCTGATCTTTCTCCTCCCAGCAGCGGCCTTTTTCATGAGCGGAATCATCTTCGCTTTTGGAATCATCATTATTGTCGCGATCTTTGCTGCTGGAGTTGGCTCAGGTTCGGACAGCCTGAACTTTTTCCTCCCAGCAGCGGCCTTTTTAATCAGCGGAATCATTCTCGCTTATGGACGTCTCAGTCATTCTGGGAAGATCGACTCGTTCACGAGTCGCGGCCTCGGTACTGCCCTGCGTGCCGAAGGTTTCGAGCGTTTCTTTCGTGAAAGTGAATCGGCTCACGCTCAAGCCGCTGAACGAATGGGGTTGATGCGTGAATACATGGGCTATGCGGTGGCATTTAATGCAGTGACGACGTGGGTGAACGCAATGCCGCAGGCGCAACTCGAGCAATGGAATATGAACACTTCGCCTCTGCTATTTGCCACCTTGCCACAACAACGAATTTGGAGTGACGCGACTACCACCGCATACACACCAGTTAGTACCGGAAATTCCAGTGGCTTTAGCAGTGGCGGAGGCTTCAGCGGTGGTGGCGGCGGCTTCGGTGGTGGCGGTGGCGGAAGCTGGTAGTTAATAGTTAATAGTTACCGTTTCGGTGATTCGCCAGCGATCGTGGTTCGACGCAACTCGCGACGAAATCCCGCATAGTCATTGAGTGCGACATGTTGGGTTGACCGGTTGTCCCAAATCACAACATCTCCACGAAGCCAACGATGCCGATACATGAACTTGACATCAGTCGTGTGCAAATGCAAGAAAGCCATCAAAGATTGCGCTTCATCGTCTGGCATGTTCTCAATGTCACGCACATACGCCCGATTGAAGTACAAAACTTCCTTGCGAGTTTCAGCATGCCGTGGCACCAACGGGTGAACCACAAATTCATTTGCCGACTCGTCACACACAATGTGCATGCCACTCATTCCGGTGTGCAACGCCTGCATTTTTGGTGAGTAAGCATCGCGAGCAGAATGAACAGCATTCAGTTGGCGCAGTCGATCTTGCATTGGCGCGTGAAGTGCATTCCAGGCCGCCGTCATCGAGGCAAAACACGTGTCACCACCCCAAGTCGGAACATCAACGGCCGACAGAATTGTGAACGACGGTGGTTCTGCCTGGAACGAGAAGTCTGAGTGCCACGCACCACCAAAATTGAAGGCCGATCCTTCATCGGCTTCTTTGACAACCCGAATGACCTCGGGGAATTCGTCCATTGTCGCAATGAAGGGCACTTCGCCAAATTG
>WLMQ01000015.1 GCA_009700145.1 Actinomycetota bacterium | reverse complement strand
CTTGGCATGGTGGCCGCCGATGCGTTGGCGATCTTGGTTGGCTACCACTTAGGTTCACGATTGCCCGAGAAAACAATTCGTTATGGTGCCTCGGTCTTGTTCGTGGTGTTCGGAATTTTGTTGATTGCGCAAGGCATCTAAACGCCTATTGAAATTGGGTTAACCCAACAAGTCTTCGGCTGCTTGGCGTACTTGCCAGTCCCGATCTTCAAGCGCAGTCTTAAGAGCCTTCTCTACTTCAGGCGAGTCAAATGGAGCGAGAGCCAGCACTGCTCGTCGACGGATTGCAGGTTTGTCTTGGCACGCGCTCAAGATCGCAGGAAGGCCAGACTCATCGCCAATCGCTCCGAGCGCTGCGACGGCGGCTTCTCGCACCAAGGCGTCATCGTGATGAAGAACGAGTCGAATCAACTCGTTCATAATTTCCTCACGCGCACTTTCATGTTCGCCGCATGCCCACGCCGCCATTTCAACAACTTGTGAGTTTGCATCGTGCAGTAATGGAACCAAATCAAAAGTGTCGATCGTGGCAGCGAGTTCGGCGACGCGAACACGAACTTGAGAATCGATGTCACTCACAAAAGTCTGAAGGACTTCGTTCGTCAGTTCGCCGACTCGAGCGAGTGCTCCTAAAGCCGCCTCACGAATTGAACCATGTTCATGGGTCAGCGATTGTTGAATAAGTTCTGAGTTGCCGGTGTGTCCAGCGATCACGATCGCGCGACGAAGCTCGGCAATTTCTGGGCTGTCGGATGCACTCACAGTCGTGAAATGACATTCGTAACGATGAACGACAGTGCGGTGGCAATCACGATGGCGGCCACAATTCCACCGACCAGTGCGATTGTTCCGAGACCAGTCGCATCTAAGACTTTTCGCGCCACGGTTTCGGTGATTTCGGGGGCAGGCGAGTTGAGCGGGTTCGACTCATCAAGGAGACGTTGTGAGTTCTGGGTTATTCCGGCGTCGGTGCGTGGCGAAGTTGGCAAATTTCTGGCAGGCTTGCGCCACCCGATCACGAGTAGTGCCAACATGGCTAAGCCAGCGATGAGGCCAAGGCGGGTGGAGATTTCAGTGAGTGACACGCAGACAGAAAAGGTACTCGCCCCACAGGTGGTCGCGCCGTCGTTCCGCGCTCAAGTTGTTGCCATCCCATTTGTGACAATCGCTTTTTTGATCATTGTGACGATTCTCGTTGGCATGGTTTGGCCGTTGCAAAGGTATGAAACAGCACCCGGGCGAGCCGACCTCGTCGGTTCACGGCTCAGCATTGATGGCACCCAAGTAGTTGTGTACCGGCCCGAACGTGGAGTTCGTTTCGTCACGGCATTGGGCACGAAATTGAATCCGGTGCAGGCATTCATGGGTTGGGTTGATCCGTTTGTGAATGTGTTGACCTGTGAACAACGTTTTGGTGACTGCAATCCAACGCAGAGCCATGAAGTTCAGTTGGGCGCGATGGCCAATGCCAAAGAAATCGCTGCCTACGTGGCTTTGTCGTATCTCGGATTTGATTCAACTTTCCAAGAAGGTCCTGCTCAGGTGGCAGGTTTTGATGCATCCGTCTGCCCTGAGGACGCCCCAAAACAACGATCCTGCAAGGTGCTTGCCGTCGGTGATGTCATTACGTCAATCGACATTGGCGATGGACCAATTGAGGTCAATGTCATTTCAAAATTGTCGGAAGTGCTGAAAAAGGCGAAAGCTGGCGACATTGCAACTCTTGGGATTATTCCGCTGACCAATGACGGGCCAGGAACACCGAAAAGTGTTGAAGTTGAACTGATTCAGAGTCCAGACGACGCCACGCGCACCTTGATTGGGTTTAGTGCACGAGACACCCGAACGGTGCAATTGCCTTTCACTGTCAACTTTGATACCGACGAGATCGGTGGACCCTCAGCAGGATTGTCCTTCACATTGGCGCTGATTGACAATTTGACGAAAGGCGAACTCGTTCCTCCTCAAGGGGTCGCGGTCACTGGGACGATCCAAGATGACGGAACCGTCGGGGCCATTGGTGCCCTGGTCCAAAAGTCGATCGCAGTCAAGAAATCGGGAGCCAAGGTCTTCTTAGTCCCAACTGCTCAGGGACCAGAAGAGATTGCCGCGGCCCAAGCGGCGGTCGGCGATGCCGTTGAAATCGTCCCTGTAGCCACGCTCAATGAGGCCCTGGCGGCTCTCATCAGGCTTGGTGGAGACAAGGTTGTTGCCCCTGTTAAGCAGGGGTGAAGTGACATGCAATGAGGGTAAAACCCCTGATTGCCACCCTTTATCCACAGATTTTTCGTACTCTCTTGTGAATGGCTATCTCTTTTTCGCGACCCGACCCCTCGTCGCCGACCGCCGTCGCCGGCGCGACCTTCCCTTCTTCTCGTCGTGGTTTCGACCAAAACGAGGTTCGTGACTTTTTACGGATGGTTTCGGCTGAAATCTCACGCCAGCAAGAACGCATCACTTTCCTCGAGCGTGAACTACTGAATTCTCAGCAGGCCGGATCTGCTCCCCAGATCGAACTCAACGAAGAAACGATTACCGAGCTCCTTGGCGAAGAGACGGCGCGCATTGTCCAAGCTGCTCGTGAGGCTGCGGGCAAGATCAAGGTTCGTTCTGAAGAAACCGCGACGCGACTCGTTCGCGAAGCCACCGATGAAGCCGCACGCGTTCGCGAAGATGCCGAACTTGAGGCAGCCCGAGTCCGCCAAGATGCGGCATCTGATGCTGAAGCCGAAATCTTGATGGCCAAGCAACAAGGTCGCGACATGGTCAATGAAGCTCGTGCTTATCGCGAACGAGTTCTTGCCGATGTTGCACGTCGACGCGAATTAGCTCGTGAACAAATTGAAGATTTGATGCACGGCCGTGACCGCATCGTTCAAGTGTTTGATCGCGCACGTATTGCAACCGAAGATGTGTTGCGTGAACTAGATGATGTTGCCGAAGAACCAAGTGAGTTCGTTAATTTGGCGCCAACAACTGGACCAATTCCGATCATTGTTCAAGCCGATGAAATCGAAGCTCGCGAGGCAATGCGACCTGCAGTTTCGTCCGCACCAGTGTTTGCCCCATACGACCAAGATGAAGATGTTGCGGTCATGGCCGAAGAAGTCGTTATTGATCGCTCTGCGTTGATTGAAGACGTCGTCGTTATTGAAAAGCCTGTGATTGAAGACGAAACTCCAATCGCTCCTGTGGTTGAACTTGTTGTAGAAGCACCAGTGTCAAATGTGGTTTCGCTTTTCGCCCGCCAAGAAGTACAAGTCGTTGACACGGATGATGAAGATCTTGATGATGACGATGATGTCAATGATCCGCCACTGGTGATTGTCGAACCCAAGGCCAGGGTGGCCGTTCCGCCAGCCGATGATATTTTTGCCAAGTTGCGACGTTCTGGAGCTGATTCGGTAGCCAAAGAAGTTGCATCAACTCAAGTGAAAAAAGCTGAGCCGAAGAAAAAGACCGCTGAAAAGGTCGTAGAAAAAGTCACAGAAAAAGTCGTTGAGCCAGTGCTTGAAGAAGTCGCAGGTCCGACGCCTTTTGAACTTCGCGATGACGCTCTCGCTCCAGTTATTGCGGCAATGTCGCGCCGATTAAAGCGAGTACTCGCAGATGAGCAAAATGAAGTTCTTGATATTTTGCGCGGAAAGCTTCCAGTGAAAACCCTTGATGCCATTGTTGGTCCGAAGGTTGATCACTCGGCGCGCATGATTGAGGCACTTGAAGCATCATTAAAGGCTGCTGCTTTGGCTGGTGCTCAGTCTTTGAGCGACGCATCAGACAAAGAAGTACAAAAAATGGTTGCGACACAAATGGCTGCAATTAATGAGTACGTCATTGCAACCGTGGTCGCACCTTTGCGTGAGCGTTTGAGTCGAAGCATTTCACAGGCCTCGGGCGACAATGTCGAACTCGCGTCGCTTGTTCGACTGGTGTATCGCGAGTGGAAAAACACCCATGTTGATACCCAAGTTGACAATATTGCCCAAACGTCATTTGGTCGAGGCGCATTTGCTGCGTTAACTCCTGGTACAAAAATTTGTTGGAAGGTTGATCCCAACGGACCAGCCTGTGCTGACGCTGAAGATAATTCGCTTGCAGGGTTCGTCGGTGCTGGAGAGGCGTTCCCCACGGGTCACACCCACGCACCGGCCCATGCCGGCTGCCGCTGTGCGCTTGTTCAGCAATAGAACTAGTCTCAACGTGTGAAACCTTCTTCGGACCTACCTGGTAGCCCACGTCGCCCCAGAAACCCCAATCAACCTGCTTGGATGTCAAAGGGGCGAATTGCATTATTCGTTGTTGCTGCCGTTGTTCTGGTGCTCTTTTTGTCGGCACGCACTCTCGCCAATTTCTACGTTGATCTTTTGTGGTTCCGATCTGTTGATCGTGGCAGTGTCTTTTGGACTGGTATCAAGTCGAAGGTTTTTCTCGGAGCAATCTTTAGCGTTGCCTTCGCCATTGTTTCATTTATCAGTTTGACTCTGGCCGAGCGCTTATCTCCGAAAGAACTTCCGAGCGGGCCAGAGCGTGAAGTCGTTGAACGTTTCAAACTCATCGTTGGTCGGCGCACTCGTTTGTTGCGAATTGCAATTTCAGTTCTATTTGGTTTGATGGTTGGCTTGCCAGCAATGGCGCAGTGGCAAGACTGGTTGCTCTTCAAGAATTCGCAATCGTTTGGAATCAACGACCCCTTGTATGGCGTTGATATTGGGTTCTATGTATTCAGACTTCCATTTTTGACATTCATGGTTGATTGGGCCTTTGCGGCAGCCGTGATGATTACGATTCTCACTGCTGTCATGCATTTTTTGAATGGTTCCATTCGTGTGAAAACTGCTGGCGACCGTATTTCCAAAGGTGCGCGCATTCACCTCAGTGTTCTCTTTTCAATCATCGCCGTTATCAAAGCTGCAGATTATTGGTTGCAACGTTTCGAGTTGACAGTTTCTGGTCGAGGTGTTGTTCAAGGAGCGACGTACACCGACGTGAATGCTCAACTTCCCGCAATCAATTTATTGATCTTGGTGAGTTTGCTCGTAGCGGTTCTCTTTTTGGCAGGTATTCGATTTGGCGGCTGGCGGTTGCCACTTTTGTCCATGGCACTTTGGGCAGTCGTGGCAATAGTTGCCGGAACTATTTATCCCGCAGTGATTCAACGTTTCGTCGTTCAGCCAAATGTGACAACACGTGAATATGCTTATATCGGTCGAAACGTCTCTGCAACGCGTGCTGCCATGGGAATCGACAAAGTTGAAACGATTTCTTTAACTTCTGGGACAGTGACCGATGCAGAAGTAGCCAAAGATTCTGCGCCATTGGCCGACTCGCGGTTACTTGACGTCACCGAAATGAAAGATCGCTACTCGCTTGACCAAGGGCTATTTGCGTTCTACTCGATTAACGACCTTGATGTCGACAGATACGACGTTGCCGGTCGTTCGCAACAGACAATGGTTGCGGCACGCGAGCTCAATCCGGACGGTATTCCAAACAAAACTTGGGTATCGAAGCATTTGATCTATACGCACGGCTGTGGTGTTGTCGCGGCAAGTGCCTCGCAAATTACTTCCGACGGTCGTCCGATTTACCAGGAGATCGCTGCTGAAAAACCGCAGTTGTATGTGGGCACACAACAGCCTGGCTATGCAATTGTTAATACGAAACAGGTTGAACAGGCGTGTCCGAATACAACAGCGACTCCTTACGAAGGAACAGGTGGGATCGTTCTCGATTCGGCTACAAAGAAACTCGCTTATGCAATTCACTTTGGTGAATTCAACTTGTTTGGTTCAAGTTTGATTACCAAAGAATCTCGCCTCATTGATGTTCGAGATGTGAGTGACAGAGTTTCAAAGGTTGCACCTTTCTTGCATCTTGATGCCGACCCGTACCCAGTTGTTGATGGTGGGAAAGTTCTTTGGGTGATTGATGCGTTCACGACGACATCGCGTTACCCGTATGCACAAGAAGCCAACACCGACAACCTCACTGCAGGCTCAGGACTGAAGCACAATTTCAATTACGTACGCAACAGTGTGAAGGCCGTTGTTGATGCGTATGACGGATCGGTTGTTTTGTACGTCGTTGATCCGACGGACCCAATCGTGAGGGCGTGGTCAAAGGCATTCCCCGGACTCTTTACGTCAGCCGATCAAGTTCCAGCAACGTTGCGCGCTCACTTCAGGTATCCCGAAGACCTTTTCCGAGTGCAAACGAATCTCTATGGTCGTTATCAGTTCACCGACACCGACGCATTCTTTAACCGTGACTCAGCATGGAGCGTCGCGCAGGCGGCTCAACGTCAGCCAGAGGTTGCAGTAACGGCTGCTGGTGATGTCACTGCGGCAACTGGTGCGACGTCACAAGCTGACACTGGCAACGTGGCCGATGCAAACGTGGCACGTTTTGAGCCGTACTACACCTTGTTCCATTCGCCTGACACAGTCGGGTTAACTGTTGCGCCAACCTTTTCGTTGATTCGCCCGTTTGTCCCGTTCTCATCAGATGACACGCGAAAAGAACTACGTGCTTTCATGGTGGTCTCAAGTGATCCTGCAACATATGGCCAACTCAAGGTTTATAAGTACGACGGCACTTTGCCAGCCGGACCAGCAACCGTTTCCGCCGAATTAAGTAGCAACCCGAGTATTTCGCCAGTGATTACGCTGCTGAACCAACAAGGCTCTCGAGTCATTCTTGGTCAATTGCAAATTGTCCCGGTTGGTAAAGGTTTGATTTGGGTTCAGCCGCTTTATGTTCGACCAGATGAATCTGGATCTAAGCAAGTTTTCGTGCGACGAGTATTAGCTTGGTACGACGGCGAGGCAGTCATTGGTGACACATTGACCGAAGCAATCAATCGACTCTTCCCGAAAGCAAAGGTGAACCTCGGTGAAGTAGTTGGCGACTCTGGTTCGAACACCGGAACTGACGCTGGCACCGGAACCGACCCAGGTACCGATACCAGTACTGATCCAGGCACCACGCCAGGAACCGATACATCAACGACTGATCCAGTTGTGTTGCTTGAAGACGCTCAGAAACTATTCGACGAAGCAGATGTTGCTTTACGTGATGGTGATTTGGGAACGTATCAGAGCAAGGTTGATGAAGCACAGGCGCTCATTGCCAAGGCATTAGCTCAACTCAACGCCTAAAACGAAAAGTAGTGATTTGAGTTGATCAACGCTTTTTGTTGATCAACTCGACTACTTCGGCCAAGTCTTGGCGGAAAGCGATTTGGTAGCGCGCTTGTTCAGTGGCAAGTCGAATCTGATCAGCGTTGGCGGCATCGGTGCGCTGACCCAAAGAATCAATATCGCTTGAGAGTTCACCGAGTTGATGTGTTACTTCAGTGCCAACTTGAGTGACTCGGGCATTGAGGCTGATGATCTTCCCATCAACTTCTTCAAGGCGGTGCGACTGTTCTGAGTCAACTGCCTTAATTGCCGCTAACTCGGACCGCAATTGAGCGAGTTGTTCACGTAGTTCAGCGAGTTCGGCCGGATCTACAGGAGGAGTCTTTGGTGTGCGCTTGAACAATCCCATGCGCTTTCTACCGTACTGCTCTTGCGCATTGCATCAGGGTTTTTTGCGAGCGATGACAATCACGCTGAGTCCAAAAGGGAGTGAGACCACTCGTAAGAGTTGGCGCTCAATTCGAGCGATAAAACCGAGAATTCCGAAAAGTCCTGAAGCGTTGTTGTCAAGGTCGCTCGTAGATTCAGTTTTTTCCAGTTTTGATTTGAGCCATGCGGGTGGAACAAGAAATGAATATGCGCCGGTTGATCGAACAATGTCGAGGCTGGCCTGTTGCGCGAGATGTTCAAGGTCACGACGACTGAATCGGCGAGCCGCGTGGGTGACTCGATCGTGGCTACGACGAAGTGATCGAACGCCTGGTTCCATGAGACACACCAGACCACCTGGCTGCACGACTCGTGCCATTTCGCGGACTGCGGCGGCGGGATCGGTTACTTCACCGTGGTACAAGACGGTGACGCACAGTGCGGCGTCAACGAAGTCATCAGGTAGGTCAATCGCTGAAATATCTCCGTGAATCATGTGAGCCTCGGGATGCGCTTGACAGTATAAATTCAATGCCTCGGGCTCGGTGTCGAGGGCAATAACAGAGCCAAAATCAGCCAACCAAGCACCAGTTGCTCCGGTGCCGCATCCGGCATCTAGGAAGCGTCGGGCAGTTAATCGATCAGCTTCTCGTAATTCACTGACAATGAATTGGCGCAGCAACCTACGAGTTGCCTGGTACCACCAATGGGTGAGTTCAACGTCGGCCATTCGGCGGTATTCGGCTGAGTCCATAACTGAGATCACCATTTTCCGAATGAAACGTAAGTTCTCTTACCTTCACGTCATAAAACTCTTACACTAGAACCTATGGGGACTGTGGACGCTTCAGTGACCCCAACGTTGCCTCGGCTCAAAACTGCTGTTCAAATGTGGCAGATACCGATTTTGGCGTGGATAGTTTCGCGAATTATTGGCTGTATCGGTCTTGTGGTCACACCATTACCTGACGGAAAGTGGTTCAACGTTTTTGGGCTGACTTACATGGATGGTGGCTGGTACCGCATCATCATGACGATCGGTTATCCAAATGGACCGTTGCCGGCTTTCAGTACGGCTTGGCCTTTTTCTCCGTTGTACCCGTTTGCCGCTGATTTGCTCACGCGAGTTGGAGTGCCAGTCGGCCCTTCGTTGATTTTCGTTTCGTGGATATGTGCATTGTTTGCTTCAATCGGGATGTACGAGTTAGTGAAGCGTCGTGAAAGCGAAACTGTCGCGAAATATGCGGTTTGGGCATTGGCGCTTTTGCCTGGAGCAGTCGGCCAAGTGTTGTCGTATAGCGACAGCATGTTTGTGGCTGCGTTGATCTGGCTCTTGGTTGTGGTCGATCGTATTGAGAGGCGAGTGAGCACCAACGAGAAGACAAATCGTGAATGGTGGATAGTTGGAGTATTACTTTTTGTGGTGAGTGCAAGTCGACCAAACGGAGTTTTGATTCTGCCTGCGCTTTTGGTAGCTGTGTGGTTGATTCAAAGAAGTATCAAGAACGCCGTCATCGTGGCAGCACCTTCGCTGGCATTTATAACGATCTGGATGATTTATTGCCACAACAAAACTGGTGATGCTCTGGCATTTATTCATGCCAAGAACACGTGGCTTGAAACGACAATTGTCGATTTTCTGTCGCATCCATTTGAACGACCAGCGATCTTTTTACATGTAGCGACATTTGTCGTCGTTGCCGCCGTTGCGTTGCCAGCAATCAAGAAAATTCCGCGTTGGTGGCACATCATTTCTTTAGTTTTGTTAGCCCCCTCATTGCTCCTCGGAGTTGAGGGGATGGCTCGCTATGTTTCCTTGACCGTGCCGTTGTTGGTGATGGTGGCAATTTCAGTGTCGAAATGGTCAAAGATCTATCGATCATGTTTTTTCATCATTGCTGGAAGTTCATTTCTATTCTTGGCCGGCAATGTGGTGAGGTCAGCATGGGTACCTTGAACCAATTTGCCGGCTCAACGTGTCTCGTCACAGGGGGGCTCGGCTTCATCGGATCAAATATGGCTAATTCTTTAGCCGTTGCTGGCGCTCAAGTGCGTGTTCTTGACGCGTTGATCGAACAGCACGGGGGAGATGAACGCAATATTGACTCATCACTTAATGCAATCAGTGTTGTTCAAGGCAACATTGCTGATGACGAAGTAGCGGAGCAACTTCTTGAGGGAGTTGATTTTGTTTTTAACATCGCTGGCCAAGTGAGCCATCACGAGTCAATGATTGATCCAATTCGCGATGCTGAACTTAATGTGACGGCACAATTGAAATTTCTTGAATCTGTTCGTCGGTCTCGACCATCGGCTGTCGTGGTACATACATCAACTCGTCAGGTATATGGCATGCCGCAGTACTTGCCTGTTGATGAGAAACACCCAACGGTGCCCCGGGATATCAACGGTGTGAACAAACTTGCTGGCGAAAATTATCACCGCCTGTACGGAACAGTTCACGGTTTAAAAACGGTGTCATTGCGACTCAGCAACGTCTTTGGACCTGGTCAAAGTTTGCAAAAAACAGGATTGGGATTTTTGCCCGTGTTTTTGGCGCGAGCAATGAAGGGCTTGCCGCTTGAAGTATTTGGCGATGGACGACAGCAGCGCGATTGTCTGTATGTCACCGATGTCGTTCAAGCCTTAGGACAAGCGGCACTCCAAGTTGCCGCGGGTGCAGTGAATCCAGGTGAAGTCATCAATCTGGGCCACACCGAAGTCCTTAATCTGTTGCAGATTGCTGAATTAGTCGTGGCGCGAGCAGGTCAAGGTTCAACGATTTCTTGTATCCCTTGGCCTGAAGAACTGGCCCGAATTGATATCGGCGGTTTTAGTGGTGATTACGCAATGGCACATCGCTTATTGAATTGGATTCCGCAAGTAGCGTTTGCCGATGGCGTTGAACAAACCCTGGACTTTTATCGGAGGAATCCTTGGTACCTCTAATTGATCTGTCAAGGAGATTAAAGGCCAATGCCGATGCATTCGCTGTAGCCACTCAGCAAGTATTAGATAGCGGGACTGTTTTACTTGGTTCACAAACGGATCAGTTCGAAAAGTTATTTGCAAGTTTTGCTGGTGCAAAATATGGGATCGCGGTGTCGAGTGGCGCCTCGGCGTTGCAGCTCAGTTTGGCGGCTCTCGGAATTGGGCCGGGCGATGAAGTCATTGTGCCGGCAATGACCGCAGTGCCAACAGCATCTGCGGTATGCGCTGTTGGTGCACGACCAGTGATCGTGGATATTGATGACGAAACCGCTGGCTTAGACCTTGATTTCGCCGAGCAAGCAATGACCGAACGAACTCAAGCGGTGATTGCCGTCCATCTGTACGGTCGTCCAGTTGACAATTTGGACAAGTTGACCAAGTTGGGAGTGAAGGTTGTTGAAGATTGTGCTCAAAGCCATGGAGCAACAAAGGGTTTGACTGGCTCAATTGGGGCATATTCGTTTTATCCGACCAAAAATCTTGGTGGCATAGGTGATGGTGGAATGGTTGTCACTGACGACCCAGATGTTGCTGAACGTTTAAGTCGACTTCGAGTACATGGTCAAAGTGAACAGTACGTACACATTGAGGTCAGTCAAAATCATCGCATGAGTGAAATTGAAGCAGCTTGGCTCAATATTGTGCTGACTCAATTAGAAATAGGCAATCAACGGCGGCGTGACATAGTGAATCGTTATCAACTCGCCAATCCCAACATTCGTTGGCAAGCCACCCATTCAAATCACGTGTACCACTTGGCAGTGGCGCTGACGGCGAATCGAGATGATTTCCGTCAAGCAATGCTCAAGCATGACATCTCCACCGGAATTCATTATCCATTAGCGCTCACGCAACAACCAGCACTTCAACAGTTTGTCTCTCACGCGTGTCCTGTTGCCGAAAAATGGGCGAGCGAATGTGTAAGCCTGCCTTGTTTTCCCGAACTGACCGACGGTGAAGTAGATGATGTTTGTGCGGTCCTAGTAGAAATAGATCAATGACAAAAGTGCGTGAACAAAACTCACTGGTGGCATCGGTTTCGGCTTTCTTTCCGTGTTACAACGATGCGCTGTCAATAGGCAAGATGGTGAGGGACGTTCGTGAATCTTTAGTTGAGGCAGTTTCTGATTTTGAAATCATTGTGGTTAATGACGGGTCAAGTGACAACTCGCTACAAGTTTTACAAGAACTTCAAAAAGAAGTCGGCGAGCTTCGTATTGTTAACCATGAAGTGAACCGTGGTTACGGTGGTGCACTGTTGTCTGGTTTCGCAGCTTCAACCAAACAATGGGTTTTCTATACCGATGGCGATGCACAGTATGACGCCCGTGAAATCACTCGCTGTATTGCTGCTGTTACCGAAGCAACTGATGTTATTCAGGGATTCAAGATGGGTCGTGGCGACCCGCTTCACCGACGTGTTATTGGTCGGGCATACCATCATGGCGTGCGGTTTCTTTTCCGCTTGCCGGTCCGAGATACCGATTGTGATTTTCGTTTGATCAGAAATGCGGTATTGGGCAAAGTCCACCTACGGTCAACGACTGGTGTGATTTGCGTTGAAATGATGCATGCGCTCAATCGTGTGAATGCGAATTTTGTTGAAGTTGGTGTGAGTCACTATCACCGGCCACACGGGAAGTCGCAGTTCTTTCGTATTCCAGCAATTTCTCGCTCGGCGCTGCAACTTTTGCAATTGTGGACGCGCCTAATGCTTCGTCGCTCCTACGACTAGCACCTACTATCAAGGGATGAAATGCATTGCAGTCGTCATGGCTATGGCTTCTGAAGCCTCGCCAATCTTGACGCAACTTGATGCTCGGGCGATTCCTGCTATTCCTTTGATGCCCTTCAAATTTTTTGAGGCGCATCGCAACGGATGTCGAGTAATTATTTCGGTTAATGGTCGCGATAGGCGACATGGAGTTGATTCGATCGGAACTGAGGCGGCAGCACTCAACACGTACTTTGTTGCCGATCGATATAACCCCGATCTTTTGATTACTGCTGGGACAGCGGGTGGATGGACACGCCAAGGTGCAGAGATCGGTGATGTGTACGTGAGTGATCAGAGGTTTGTTCACCACGATCGGCGAATCGCGATTCCGGGGTTTGATGAATATGGGATTGGCTCGTATCCAGCGGTACCTGCACGTGGACTTGCGCAGGCGCTAAATCTCAAATTGGGCATAGTGACAACGAGTAATTCACTGGACGAAAACGATGATGATCGTCGATTGATCGCCGCTTCTGGGGGAGCAGTGAAAGAAATGGAGGCTGCAGCGGTGGCCTACGTCTGCGAAATGATGGCGATTCCGGTCATGGCGCTTAAGGCGATTACCGATCTGGTTGACCATCACACTGCAACCGCCGATCAATTCAATGCGAACTTACTCATGGCGTCTCGTCGCTTAGCCGAAAAGTTGGTGCAAGTCATCGATTTCTGCGCTCCGCGCGCGATCGCCGACCTGGGTTAAGGCCGACTGAAGACGGGCGTTGCCGATAGTGCCATCTGCCCGTACACTTCACATTTCCGCCGCGGGGTGGAGCAGCCAGGTAGCTCGTCGGGCTCATAACCCGAAGGTCAGAGGTTCAAATCCTCTCCCCGCCACCAAATAAAAATTGGCCGCCCCTTGGGGCGGCCAATTTTTATTTGATTGGGGTTCGCGATTTGGGAGGAGCGAAGCGACGGTTCCTCTCCCCGCCACGAAATCGAAGGCCCGGACCGCAAGGTCCGGGCCTTCGTCGTTGCCTCGCTCAACGCGCTGAACCGGATGCCTCGATCGGCATGAAGCGGTGTTGACGGAAACGATCGTTCACGCTATGATCAGTTCATGGGTGCGCACAACGTTTCGGATGCTCCGGCTGCGGCGTGGTTGCTGCCGTCAGCGGCGTACACATCGCAGGAGTGGTTCGACCGCGAGAAGGAGCAGTTGATCGAGCGGTGCTGGGCCTTCGTCGGACTGGTATCCGACCTCCGTGCTGCGGGCGATTACCTCGCGACGCAGGTGGGGCGAGTCCCGATCGTGGTGGTGCGTTCCGAACACGGGTTGGAGGCGTTCCACAACGTGTGCCGGCATCGCGGCGCGGTGCTGCTGGAAGGTCGTGGCAACGTCCGGGGCGGGATCAGCTGCTTCTACCACCGGTGGAGGTACTCGCTCGATGGTGCCCTCTCGAGCGTTCCGCAGCGCGACCAGTTCCCCGACCTGTGCATGGACGACCTTTCGCTCACACGAGCGTCCGTCGCAACGGCGAAGGGCATGGTCTTCGTGCACGTCGACGCGTCGCCGCCGATGTCGCTCGACGAGTGGCTGGGCGACATCATCGGCGAACTCGGCGCGCTCGAACCGTCGGACCTTTACGAACTTCCCGTGGAGCGCCACGAGATGCGGGCGAACTGGAAGCTGTTCGTGGAGAACCACATCGACGGCTATCACCTGTGGCATCTGCACGCTCGGAGCATCCGGGGGCTCGATCACGGTCGACAGCGATGGAGGCCCTCGGGACGGCATTGGATCTTCGATGAGCCGCCGACGAAGCCGGGAACGTTCCCCGATCGGGCGATCACCGGTCTCCCGTTGCTCCCGACGGCTCCGAAGGACGGTTTCGGCTCCGTCGTGATGTTGGCGTTCCCCAACCTCGGCATCGCCCTGGGCGCCACGTTCTTCGCCACCGTCCAGGCCATCCCAACCGGACCGTCCACTTCCATCGTCGAACTGCGCACGCACATCGCACCCATCGACGCACGCGACGGCGTGCGACTGGCCATGCACGAGGCGGCGAAGGCAACACGCCGACTGGTGGCGGCGACGCCACTGGAACGCATCGCTCGGCGGGCTGGTCGTGCCGACGGCGGTGGTGACTCCACCGAGATCCTGATGGAAGATCTCCGCGCCGCCGAGGCGGTGCAGCGCGGCATGGCCTCGCCTACGTTCCGGGTCGGGCCGATGGCCCGAGAGCACGAACAGGCGATCACGGTGTTCCAGCGAAACGTGCTCGACCACCTCGGTGTGCAGACCACGAGGAGCGACTCATGACCACCCATCAACGCCCGCCTGCACTCGAGCGATCGACGTTGGATTCGCTTCGAGCGCCCCAACCCGAGGCGAGATCGATGCCGCCGGCGATGTTCATCGACCCCGACGTCTTCCGCCACGAGTCATCGGTGATCTTCGAACGCTCCTGGCTGCCGATCGCTCATGTGTCCGACCTTGCCGAACCGGGCGACTTTGTCGCCACCACGATCGCCGACGAACCGATCGCAGTGGTTCGCCGCGCGGACGGTTCGCTCGGGGCGATGGCGAACGTGTGCCAGCACCGCAACGCAACGATCCTCGACGGGCACGGCAGCGTGCGAGCGATCCAGTGCCCCTACCACCTGTGGACGTATCGCCTCGACGGCAGCTTGGCCGCCGCTCCCGACATGCCCACCGGCGCTGGGTTCGATCCCGCCACCGTGTGTCTCCCCGCCTACGCCGTCGAGGAATGGCGCGGCTTCGTGTTCGTGAACCTCGACCCGAACGCGAGCCCACTCGCCGAGACCCTTGCCGACCTCGACGATGTGGTCGGCGACTGGGGGCTCGAGCGGATGACGCGGACCCACACCCTGAGCTATCCGTCACCGTGGAACTGGAAGATCAGCGTCGAGAACGCGCTCGAGTCGTACCACCACGCCGGCACGCACCGATACACGCTCGACAGCACGTTCCCCGGCAAACGATCCCGCGCTCGCGACACATCGACCTATCACTGGGGCATCCTCGACCACGAGAGCGTGGTTGACGGCCTCGACGGTTTCGTGGTTCTCGCCATCTTCCCCACCTTCGTCATCGCCTACAACCCGCCCTCATCGTGCGTGTGGTTGGAGGTCCGCCCACTTGCGTTCGACCAGTCGATGCTCGACATCCACATCCTCGTCGACCCCGCCACCGACCCGGATGGCAGTGGCGCCGAGTTCCTGGCGCAATCGATGTTGGAGATCAACGCCGAGGACATCGATGTGAACACGCGCACCTGGCGCGGCATGCACAGCCGCGCCGCCGTCGCGCAGCACGCAAGTCCGCTCGAAGGGTTGTGCTGGCAGTTCCGCCGATGGCTCGCCGATCACTTGGATGTCGGCGAGTGAGCACCCCGAAGCAGGCTCCGCTCATGGACAACAACATCTCGTCTCGTTCGCTGGTGCTCGCGCTCGTCGACACCGAAGGATCACTGCGAGCGGGCGACGCCTTCGACGTGGGTCAGGCGCTCGGGTTCACCCCGAATCAGATTCGCCTCACACTCGCACGGCTCGTCGACGACGGCCTGCTCACTTCGACCGGCCGTGGACGCCAGGCGGTGTTGTTGACGACCGATCGGTACGAACTTCTTCACGGACCGGAGCCGGAGTGGCTGGCGAGCGCGTTCCGGCAGGACGCCGGGCAGGCCCCATGGGACGGCATCTGGCGCACGGCGTCGTTCACCCTCGGGGAGGACCGAAAGCGGGAACGAAACGCGCTCCGCGAGGTCTTGGTCGGGATGGGTGCCGCCGCGCTGATGCCCGGCTTCTACGTCCATGCGGTCGATTGGAACCCATGGCTCGAGCCCGCGATCGACCAGCTCGCCGTCGCCGATGCCGTCGTCGTGTCCGAGATCGAGCGGTGGAGGGTTCACGGGCTCACCGAACCACGGGCCATCGCTGCCCACCTCTGGCCGCTCGACCGCATCGCCGAGTCCTATCGGGCCTTCATCGAACGATTCCCCACGGTGCCCAGCCCGTCCGGCGATCCGATCGCCATCCTCGCCAGAGCGGTCGACTCCGCGAGCGCGTTCGAGTTCTGCATCCGTCAGGATCCGCTGTTGCCGTCCGAGTTGCTGCCTGACGATTGGCCAGGGCGCGGCGCCCGCTCGATCCTGATCGACGCGGCCAGCCTGGTGCACACGGGCCGGACGGGTCTCGGCACGCCTCGGCTCTTCACCAGATTCGATCGCGTGATCGCTTCACACCGCTCGGCATCGGCGACCATCACGTGATCCGCGTCGGACAGTTCCAGGGGACTCGCGTCGACGTCGGTCTGGCGCATGGGGAAGAGTTCGGCCCGCTCATCCGCGAGGTGATCGACATCTACCGGTTGGTGTTCGGCCGACCCGACGATGTGCTCCGCGAACTCGTGCGACCGTTCGAACACCGCACTCGAGCCTCGGCACCCGCGACCGCGAGCGAGATCGAAGCGGTTGCCAGCGGTGCCGGACTGCCGACGTGGTGGCTGTACCTCCTCAACAGCCGCAGCGAGATCATGGGCGTCGTGCGTGATGGTTGCACGGCGATCTGCGACCCCCGATCCAGGGTTCTCGCTCAGACGTGGGACTGGCTCGGGGCGCTCGAGTCGCTCATCGTCGTGATCGATGCCACCGATGAGCGCGGACACCGGATCGTGACGATGACCGAGCCCGGCATCACGGCGAAGATCGGAATGAACTGCTGTGGGCTCGGCGTGAGCATGACGTTTCTCGACGCCGTCACCCCTGCTGATGGTGTTCCCGTGCACGTGCTGCTGGCCGAACTGCTGCATTGCACGAGCGTGGACGAGGCGCGACAGGTGACGGCGGCGATCGGGAGCGGCCGGTACGCACACGTCATGGTCGCCGATCGAACAGGTGATGCCGAGCTCTTCCGATTCATCGGCCCGACCACCCGAACCGAGCGCTGGATCGGCCCGAACCCGATCGGGTGCACGAACCACGTGGTGGACGTACCGGCAACCGGTGGCGACATGCTCGACAACTCGACACGACGGCTCGACACGGTGAGCCGACTCCTGTCGGACCAGCCGCCATTGGATGTCGGGTCGGCGATGACGATCCTTGCCGACCGGAGCGACGGCACCGCGCCGATTGCGGCGCCGTACACCGGCTATCGCGGTGTCGCCGTCGGCACTGTCGCCACGGTCGCGATGGACCTCGCTCGACTGCGGTTCGACCTGCGGCTCGGACCGGACCAAGTCCCGGCGTTCGCGGCGACGTTGACATGCCTGCACGCCAGCGACCGGAGCGGTTGATCGACTGATCCGGCCGCACTCTGGCTGCGACGCCACGCTGGCCGTCCGCACATCTCGTTGAAGCTCGCCTGGCCAGAGGAGGTGCCGGCCGCCGACACCGGCATGACCGCTTGTCACCCCTCTGTGCGACGATCGCTGATGGAGGTGAGTGGCGATGGATTTGGGAGGAGCGAAGCGACGGTTCCTCTCCCCGCATGAGGGATGTGTGCGAAGCGACGGTTCCTCTCTCCGCTTTAAAGATTTGTTCGCAGCGACGGTTCCCCTCCCCGTATTGAAGATGTGTGCGAAGCGACGGTTCCTTATCCCGCGCAATCGACGCAGTAGTTGTCGGCTTCGGGTGAGTCATTCATGAATGCGGTGAACCAATCAACAAATCGCACCCCGTTCATTTCTTCGGTGTAGAACTCATCACGCACAGCAATGGTGTGGTCATCGCCTGGAGATATCCAGTTTGCGACGTTGACGCCAGTGGCTTCAACCTTTGCCTCATTCGTGCGCATGACTGAGACCAAGTCATCAGGGGACAGGCCCGCCATACGAGCAAAACTTGAAAGCACACTGTCAAAGGCAAAGTCGTGACGAGCAAACCTGATCTTCGGGTTATGTTCAGCGGCTTTGATGAATGTGTATGCCGGTGTGAATTGGTCAACAGTGACACCAACAAGTTCGGGCCAATCGGGAAGTGTTTCAAGAGTTCCCCAATTGCCAATAACAAATCCCATGGCATCAGGGATCGCTCCCGAACTGTCGGCGAATACTTTGAGATCAGCATTTGGTAATTGATCTCCGGCCAGTGCGGCGAAAACTGGAGTTGGGAATGAGCCTGCGCTCGAACCTG
The DNA here is from genome assembly GCA_009700145.1 of Actinomycetota bacterium. Taxonomy (GTDB): domain Bacteria; phylum Actinomycetota; class Acidimicrobiia; order Acidimicrobiales; family Ilumatobacteraceae; genus Casp-actino8. The sequence continues at coordinate 7,664 of WLMQ01000015.1, read as the reverse complement.
CGACAACTAGTTGTGTCGTATCGGGGAAACGTTCAATCATCGTGTCAAGTGCGTTTGAAGCATTGACGAATCCCTTGTGCTGTGTGACAACACCATTGCCGTAGTCCTTAGTTGTATTGCCTGCATGTACGTCACCTGTGCAGTAGGGAACGTAGACAACTGAATAATCAGCAAATGGATTTTCGGGATTTGCGAAATCAAAGATTCCAGGAGAGTCTTCAAGTTTTGATACCGGCGAAATGGTTTCGCTGTACGTGCCACTACCGGGTTTGCACATTTCGGCACTAAAGCAGGCACCGCCACCTTCGAGGTAGAACAAGACTTTGGTAGGACTCGCCTCACGAACATAGAAATGGAACGCGCTTCCGTCGGCGCACATGCAGTCGCTAGGTGCGTCAACTGTTTCCCAAGTCGGTGCAACTACCGGCGCATCGGTCGGTTCTGGGGCATTGGTCTCGGTAACGGGAGCTTCAGTAGTAGCAATGGCTTCAGTTGATGAAACAGAGGTATCGGCTGAACTTGCCGAGTCATCACCGCCACATGAGGCAAGTGCAAGTAATCCGACGACTGCGAATGTAGTGCCAATACGAAATGAAGTACTGGAAAACTGACGTGATGCCATTATTGACCCCCTGGTAGTCAGGTCAGATTACAAAGAGTCGTGGCCTGATACATGACTATCGACTTGGGATGTCCGATTATCGATGGGAACATCCATCCACCTCTTAGCGCAGGAAAATGACATGACCCGAACTCCGATGATTGTGGAGGGGTCTTGAAGAGAGATCCACGGAGTTTGTTACAGTCGATTGAATCAAAGTTGAATCAACCCTGAGAAAAGTGATTAGGCCGAACGTTCAGTCAATTTCCAGCGTGCTCGTTTTTGCGGCTTGTGTAGTTGTGTATTTGGTGGTTGACCTGTCGATCTATCGAAGTCTTGTCTTGCTAGGCGCGATCAGCTTGGTGCACCTCTTCTTAGTGAAATTGCAGTGGTCGCGTTGGCTGTTGCTCGCTGCCTTCTTGCCACTTGCTTTCGCTGCTATTTCCCAAGTTCCCAATGGAACAGATCTTTGGATATATCACTCATATGGGCGAATTGTTGTTGAACACGGAGATAACCCTTATGTTGCAGTTCCGGACGATTATGCAAATGATGTCGTTATGCAACGGGTTCTTCCGATGTATCGGTCTGAGCCATCAATCTATGGTCCCGTCTTCGTCTTGGGGGCAGGCGGAATCGCCGCAGTGTTTGGTGATTCTGAGACCGGCGGCAGACTCGCATGGCAAATCATCAGTTGTGTTGCGGTATTGGGGTCTGCCTATCTGTTACGCAAGCGTGTGACTCTGCAGTCGCTTTCGCTGTTGCTCCTGAGTCCGATCACCCTGTATCTAGTTATCCATCAAGCGCACAATGATGTCTTTGTTGGTTTAGCAATCCTTGGTGCCTGCATATTGGCTAACAAGAATCGCTATATCGCAGCATCAATTTGTTTTTCGTTCGCTGCCTTGATGAAAATTCCAAGTGGAATATCACTTCTAGTGCTCGTGTTGTGGTTGCTGATGAACCATCAATTTCGAAAGGGACTCAAGGTTTTTTTGACTGCAATAGTGTCGGCTGGAATCTTTTTGATTCCCTTTGGCGGCCGAACTCCAGTCGCTGCAATGTTGTCATCTAATAACCAGGTGAACGCAACAAGTATTTGGAATTCGGTACGCGGAGATTGGGAATCGTTTGTATTCCGTCCGTTGCGAGAAGCTAATGAAAAAGCCGGGCACTTAGTCTCGTTTGTATCAATAGTGCTAGTGCTGTTTCTCGCGATCATTGCAACATGGAAGTTGCGTCGTCAGCCAATTCATTTTTCAGTCAGCGTGGCCTTGTTGGGTTACATCATTTTGGCTCTTCATCCTTCTGCTTGGTATTACGCGTGGGTTCTGCCACTGGCATGTCTCTGGGGTAAACGTGAACAAGTCTTGATTTTCGGATTGAGTTCGTTGTATTTCTTGACGACGCAAGCATGGTTGTTGCCAGTTGCCGCTCAGTTGACTGGTGATGGCCGACTGCAAGTGATTGATCGACTCGGTGCGCCACTTTTGGGCGTCGTTTCATTGGCGGGAATGTTGATTATCTTGAGATTGATCGATGCTTCTGCCAAGACAAATCAAGGGTCAACATTATTGAGAGTGAGCCAAGATACCGTTACATGAGTGTCTGAAGTCGAACAACGTGCCCCAGGATTTGTCGATGCTGCGGTTCTTCCTCAGTCATCTGATGCACGCATAGCAGTACGGGTCAGTCGACCTGGATTGCGGGCGATTCGTTCGGGTAGTCCGTGGCTATTCGATCAAGCAGTTGAATCGCACAAACCAGTGGGTACCAGCGGCGACTTGGCTGTGGTCTTCGACGACAATCGCCGTTTTGCAGCTATCGGATTATGGGATCCCGAATCACCGATCAGGGTCAAGGTGTTGCATGTGGGTAAACCAGTCACGATTGACGATGACTGGTGGCGAAACAAAATGCAACAGGCGTTAGATGTTCGCCGTGAATTGTTGAGTAACGGATTGACGACGGGATTTCGTTGGGTGCATGGCGAGAACGATGGCTTGCCCGGTTTGATTGTTGATCAATATGCGTCGACCGTGGTGATCAAGTTGTACACCGGTGCATGGTTCGTTCATTTGCGTTCAATTATGAAGGCACTCATTGAAGTTGGCCCAGTTGAACGAGTAGTCATTCGCTTTTCACGTCTAGTGCGCGATGGCGAAACGTACGGCTTGGTCGACGGCGACACTTTGTATGGCGAACATCCGACTGGGCCCATCATGTTTTTGGAAAACGGTCTCACACTTGAAGCCGACGTTGTGTTTGGCCATAAGACTGGGCATTTCTTAGATCAACGTGACAACCGAGCGATTGTGCGTAATTTGGCCAGTGGTTGTCGTGTGCTTGACGTGTTTTCAAGTACTGGTGGGTTCACTTTGTCGGCTGCAGCTGGTGGTGCGAAATCGGTGCACATGGTTGACGTGAGCGCTCCAGCTCTTGCAACGGCTCATCGCAATCTTGAGCACAACAAAGTGATTGGTTCAATCTCGACGTGCAAGGTGACTGATGTTCGCGGTGATGCCTTTGCAGTTCTTGAAGACATGGTTGAACGAGGCGAGCAGTTCGACATTGTGATTCTGGATCCACCATCGTTCGCACAAAATCAGGCATCAATTTTGCGCGCATTGAGTTCGTACGAACGTCTGGCTCGTCTTGGCCTGCGACTCACCGCACCAGGCGGAACTTTGTTGCAAGCATCATGTTCAAGTCGCGTCAACATTGATGAACTGGCAGATGCTGCATATCTTGCGGCTCGAACTGCCCAAGTTGACATTGATGAATTCAAACGCACCGAACACTCGGTTGACCATCCGATTGGTTTTGAATTCGGTGCGTACTTAAAGGCGATTTACTACAAGGTCACGCCGTACAGCATTTAGCCGTTGACTTTCAGGAACTTGCTGAACTTCTTGCGCGGCTTGTTGTCGGCCGCAATCATGCGAGCCATGTCGTGGAAGATTTTTCCAGTTTCACTTTCTGGAGCAATGGCAGCGATCGGACGGCCGTCATCGCCCCCTTCGCGTAATTGCTGAACCAATGGCAACTGTCCAAGCAAAGGAACGTTAAGTTCGTCGGCAAGTTCTTGGCCGCCACCGCTGCCAAACAATTCGTATCGCTTGCCGTCATCGCCACTAAACCACGACATGTTCTCAATGACTCCCTTAACGGGTAGCCCAACTTTGGTTGCCATTGCCGCTGACAAGCGTGCAACTTTTTGCGCTGCTTGCTGTGGCGTCGTGACGACGTATACCTCGCCCTTGGGCAAGTACTGACTGAGGCTCAACGCAATATCGCCAGTGCCCGGTGGCATGTCAATCAACAAGAAGTCGGGTTCATCCCAAAAGACATCAGTTAAGAATTGTTCGAGAGCTTTGTGCAACATCGGTCCACGCCACACGACTGCTTGTCCTTCGGGAACGAAGTAACCAATTGAAATGCAACGAACTCCGTACGCCTCTGATGGCAACAGCATGCGATCAATTGCGACTGGGTCGGCATTTGCACCAAGCATGCGTGGAATTGAGTAACCATAAATGTCGGCATCAAGAACGCCGACAGTGTGGCCCTGCGCGGCTAGAGCAACTGCAAGGTTGGTTGTGACGCTGCTTTTACCGACGCCACCTTTTCCAGATGAAATCAAAAGCGGACGCGTCTTGTTGTCGGGATTGGCAAATGGAATCGCGCGACCTTCGGCGTGTCCATGGGCCTGACCTTGGCCTGCCGTAGAACCTGGATCGCCGTGTAACTTCATGCGCAGCTCTTCACGTTCTTGATCGGTCATGACCGTGAAATCAAGATCGACGTTTGAAACTCCGGCGAGGGGAGCGACCGCTCCCTTCACACGATTGGTGATCTCGTTGCGCAACGGGCAACCAGCAACTGTGAGAGCAATCAAAATCGAGACGTTCCCACCCTCAATCTGCACTTCACGCAACATGCCGAGGTCGACAATTGAGCGATGGAGTTCGGGGTCTTCGACAGGACGAAGGGCTTCAACGACTTGTTCACGGGTCACAGACACGGGTGGGGGCTCCCTACTTCAGAATTTGCACTACGGCGATAGGTATAATACCCAGGTGCCATCTGTTCGCCCTCCTCAGACATCAGGTCACGGGTCACCGTCAACGGCGACCGGTGGATTTGCGGCGTCAGTAACGGCCATCACCAACGCTTTTGGCGACCCCACTCGACGAGCCATCTATTTGTTCGTCCGAGGTGTTGACGACGGCGTCACGGCTGCCGAAGTGGCCTCTGAGTTTGACCTACACCCCAACGTGGCGCGACATCACCTCGACAAGTTGGCGACGGGTAGTTATGTCGACGTCGCAGTCGTACGCCCGCCAGGTGGCGGTGCCGGCCGACCCTCAAAGCGTTATTCGGCAGCGGCCGAATTACCAATGAGCGAGTTCCCCGTTCGAAGTGACGACCTGGTGCTCAGTTTGCTCGGTAAGACGCTCGCGCTGTTGCCGACTGAACAGGCCGAAGTGATTGCCGAACAAGTTGGCCAAGAATATGGACGGGCCATGGCGGCAGCGCTCACGGGTACCGATCTTGAGGCAGGTCAGCGCAGTCTTCGCTCAGCCATGCAGGCTGTGGCCGATGCGCTCACTGCTCACGGTTTCGCTGCGCATACCGAAAAGCGCAACAATCAATTGCAAATCATCAATAATCACTGTCCTTTTGGCGATGTCGCGATTGAGCATCCAGTCATTTGTGCCGTCGATCGAGGCATGGTGAAGGGTATGTTGAGCACGCTCTACGGCGATGCCGATGTGTCAACCATGGAGTCTTTGGCGCAGGGCAATACTTTTTGCGCCACTGCTGTCTGAGTTCGAACCCACTGGGGCGGTAGCGTCTCATCTACGTTGTTGGCGGCAGAATCTGCCAACTGCGCTTTAACAGGAGGCATAATCGTGGACATTCGTATCGGCGTTACCCAAGCAGCTCGAGAGATTTCATTAGAGCAGGCTGATGACGAACGCGATGCCACCAAAGCCAAGGTTGAAGCAGCCTTGTCGGGCGCAGTTGATGTGTTGTGGCTCGTTGACAAAAAGGGTCGCACGGTCGGAGTACCCGCTGCCAAAATCGCCTATGTCGAAATCGGATCGGTCGAAGGAGATCGCCGCATCGGCTTCGGCGGATGACCAATTTTTGACCCGTCATATCGTTGGGTATGACGGATCTAGGGGTATGACTTAGCACAGGTCGGTTTTCGGGCAGACTCGTAGGTATGGCAACACTTGCCGAACTTCTTCGCCAACATACTGAAATTTCCAAAGACGACAGCGCTCATCTGCAGCAGTTGATCGGCGAGTGGGGCATGCTTGCCGACTTGTGTTTCGCCGACATGATTTTGTACTTGAAAAATCTTGAAGGCCAATGGATCGTCGGGGCTCAGGTGCGACCGGCTACTGGTCAAACCATCTATCGCACCGACTTAGTTGAATCATTAGCCAATCCAGCCGAATCTGGGTTGCTTAATCAAGCAATGTCGACAGGTTCGATAAGTGAAGCCGAATTGCACAAGCACGAGATGTTTGATTCGGTCCATGTACTGGCGATCCCTGTTCGGGGAGCTGACGGCCCCATCGCTGTCTTAACTCGCGAGTGGTCGTCAAAGACCAGTCGTCAACCTGGCGAACTAGAACGTACGTACTTGTCGATCTTTCAGCGCATTGCCGAAATGATCACTGAAGGCGCTTTCCCGTTCCCGGGTCGTGCTGCCGACTTGAGTGCTGCTCCACGCGTTGGCGACGGTGCAGTTGTACTCGATGAAAACGCGATTATTCGTTACGCATCTCCAAACGCAGTTTCGGCTCTTCACCGTGTGGGAATCACCGCAAATGTTGTCGGTCAATCGTTAAGTGAACTTGGATTTGCTGATAGTCCGGTGCGCCAAGCATTTGAACGTTTTGAACCAGTTATTGAAGAATTTGATCAAACCGCTGACGTGACTTTGCTCGTGCGTTGTATTCCGATCATTTCAACAGAAGTGATTACAGGCGGAATGTTGCTGATTCGTGATGTCACTGAAGTGCGTCGACGTGACCGAATGCTGTTGTCTAAAGACGCAACTATTCGCGAGATTCACCACCGAGTAAAGAACAATCTGCAAACAATTTCTTCGCTCTTGCGTTTGCAGGCTCGACGCCTTGAATCTCCTGAAGCAAAAGCAGCGGTGCAAGAAAGTGTGCGCCGTATACGTACCATCGCTCTCGTGCACGAAACTCTGTCGCGCGAAACTGGCGAAGATGTGGCGTTCATCGAAATCGTGCGACCACTCATGCGATTGGCCGAAGAAGGATTGCAATCACCCGATCGTCCGGTGCGATTTATTGTGCAAGGCGATGGTGGACGTTTACCCGCAACAATTGCCACGCCGCTTTCAGTAGTGCTGACTGAGCTTTTGCAGAATGCCGTTGATCATGGCTTCCCCGAAGGCAGCGATGGCGGAACCGTTGTTGTTGAATTGGGTGGCGACGATGATGAAATTGAAATCAAAGTTATTAACGACGGTCGAGGACTTGATCCATCGTTTGATTTGAACGGGGCAACGGGACTTGGTTTGTCAATCGTGCGCACATTGGTGACGACCGAACTCAACGGCTCAATTTCAATTCGCGCCGGTGCACCCGAAGATTTCATCGCAGTCGGAATTGAAGCCCATCGTCGAGGCGACGGAACAGTTGTTGACTTGCGCTTACCGCGCTAGTTCAAGAATTTTCAGGAAGCGAACGAACGAGCTGCCAACTGTGCAGCACGATTTCGAGCAGCAATCTTGCGACGAATATCACGACGCTCTTCTTCGGAAGTTCCGCCCCAGACGCCAGAGTCTTGGTTGGTTTCAAGTGCGAACTCAAGACAGCTCACTTGAACTGTGCATTCGTTACAGACCTGCTTCGCACGATCAATTTGAAGAAGGGCTTGGCCGGTCGTGCCGATTGGAAAAAACAAATCGGGATCGGTGTCACGGCAGACGGCTTCATCGCGCCATGAATAATCGGCGGAACCAAGGGCAAGTGAAGAGGCAAGGATTGACACGGTGTGCTCCAGGCAAGTT
>WLMQ01000149.1 GCA_009700145.1 Actinomycetota bacterium | reverse complement strand
TCGGGAATTGACCGTTAGCGTGCCCTCCTGAGTTACTAACCAGGAGGGCACGACTATGTCAGCAGCAGAGTGGGGTTTTGAAACCCGTCAGATTCACATCGGTGGAGAACCCGATCCGACGACCGGCGCTCGTGCCGTTCCGATTTACCAGACCACGAGTTACGAATTCCGTGACGCCCAGCATGCGGCCAATCTTTTTGCCCTTGCCGAAGTGGGCAATATCTACACGCGCATTATGAACCCAACGCAGTTGGCCGTTGAGTCACGCGTGAACTCGCTCGAAGGTGGCGTGACGACGGCAATTGGTTTGCCCGGAACGTTGGTTGTGAGTTCAGGCCAGGCCGCCGAAACATTGGCGATTCTTACTTTGGCCGAAGCTGGCGATCACATCGTTGCTTCACCGTCGTTGTATGGCGGTACGTACAACTTGTTGCACTACACCCTTCCAAAGATGGGCATTGCAGTTTCGTTTGTTGACGATCCGCACGATCTTGCACAGTGGAAGGCCGCCGTTCGTCCGAACACCAAGGCGTTCTACGGTGAAGTTTTGGCCAACCCACGTAACGATGTGTTTGACATCGAAGGTGTTTCAAAGGTTGCCCACGAAGCTGGTGTCCCGTTGATCGTCGACAACACAGTCCCGACCGCTTACGGCATTCGTCCGCTCGAGTGGGGCGCCGACATCGTTGTGCAGTCACTCACCAAGTTTGTTGGTGGACACGGGACTTCTGTTGCCGGTTCAATCACCGATGGTGGAAAGTTTGACTTCTCAGCTTCGGGCCGTTTCCCGAACTTCACCGAGCCCGACCCCAGCTACCACGGTTTGGCGTACTGGCCCGCACTTGGTGCTGGCTCGTACATCTTGAAGGCTCGCGTGCAGTTGCTGCGTGACCTCGGTATGGCTGTGTCGCCGTTCAATGCATTCTTGTTGTTGCAGGGTCTCGAAACCTTGTCGCTGCGCATGGAGCGTCACTGGAGCAATGCTCAGGCTGTTGGAGAGTTCCTCGACAAGCATCCGCAAGTTGAAAGTGTCAACTACGCCGGTTTGCCGAGCAGCCCGTGGCATGACCGTGCCAAGAAGTACTTCGGTGGCCGTGGCTACGGTTCAGTTTTGGCGTTCAACATTAAGGGCGGACGTGAAGCTGGCGAAAAGTTTGTTGCTGGCCTGCAGTTGCACAGCCATGTTGCCAACATTGGTGACGTGCGCAGCTTGGTGATTCAGCCGTCAACAACGACACACAGTCAGTTGACCGCTGAAGAGCAGGTTGCTTCTGGTGTGAACCCGGGACTCGTGCGTTTGAGCGTGGGTCTCGAGTCGATCAAGGACATCTTGGCCGACCTCGAAATCGGTTTCGCCGCCGCCAAATAATTGTTCGTTTTCACCCACTTTGGAATTTGGTTACCGCCTAGCGGCAGGCATATTCCAAAGTGGCGGAAAAGGGGTTGGTTAGTCGGGGCGGTTGTCGTCGAGGAACTTTTGGAACTCGGCTGCTAAATCGTCGCCCGAGGGGATGAGTTCTTCGGCTCGCCGATCAAACTCAAGTTCAAGCATCTGTACATATCGCAACGCTCGATCGTCCTCAGAGACTGCGTCATCGTGCAGCGATCGCCAACGTTCCATCTCTTCTTCTAATTCGCCGTGTCGTGTTGGTACACCCAGCACATGCTCGAGTTGACGCAACAACGCCGCTGATGCTTGCGGATGTTCGGCGTTGCCCAAATAGTGGGGGACGCCAACCCGTAGCGAAATCGCCGGCAACTCTTCACGTTCAAATTCGGTCTGCATCACACCAACCACACCAGTGATTCCTTGATATGACGGGCGCGAGAGTCCAAGGGTGCGCGCCAACTGCGGGTCGACGGTGCTTCCAACAACAAACGGCGTTCGCGTATGCGGCACCGTGTCGGCAGACGCACCAACAGTCACAATTGCTTCACATCCAAGTCGTGAGTAGGCGGCGACAACGCAACGCACAAATGTGTGCCAACGAATATGGGGCTCGACGCCAGACATCACGACGATGTCGCGTGAGAACTCGGGAAAACGTAACGCAATAATTTCATTAGTGGGCCATTCGATGATTCGCTCATCCTCTTCATCAAGGCGAATCTCGGGCCGAATTTGTGTGAAGTCGTAGAACGGGTCGCAGTCAATTGATGCAACAACTTCGGCGGCATTGTGCTGAACAAGGTGCTCAATTGCTGCAGTTGCGACACCAGCAGCATCAAACCATCCCGTGAGAGCCAACACCATGACGGGACGACGCAGCGGAGATGACAGCCCTTCCCACATCAAGACATCGGCGACTTCCATTCCTAGAGTCTCACCCGCGCAAAGCCTCAACCACAACGTCGATGCACGCTGTTAACGATTGAACATCTTCGGGATCGATGGCAGGGAACATGCCAACTCGCAATTGGTTGCGCCCAAGTTTGCGGTAACTGTCGGTGTCGACAACCCCATTGGCCCTCAGGGCTGCACAAATATCGTTGGCATCTACCCCTCCGTCGGCTGGCGAAGCAATATCGACGGTTCCAACAACCTGCGAGCGTTGGGCTGGGTTACTGACAAAGGGGCTTGCCCAATCGCGAGATTCGGCCCATGAGTACAAGATCGACGAAGACTTTGCCGAACGAGCATTGCAGGCGCTCAATCCGCCGATTTCATTCATCCACTTCACCTGCGCCTCAAGCATGACCAAAGTGCCAAGTGCCGGGGTGTTGTAAGTCTGATTCGCTTTGCTGTTGTCGAGCGCAATCTTGAGATCGAGTGAAGCTGGAACCCAGCGCTTTGAAGCCGAAATCTTTTCAATGCGCTCAACGGCACGTGGCGAACAAGCGGCGAACCACAAGCCACCATCTGAGGCAAAACACTTTTGTGGGGCGAAGTAGTACACATCGACCTCTGCTGGATTCCAAAGCAGTCCGCCGGCGGCCGACGTTGCATCAACGACTACTAACGCGTCGTCGCTACCGTTGGGACGCACGAGAGGCATCATCACGCCTGTTGATGTTTCGTTGTGCGTCAATGCGTAAGTGTCGATACCTGCCTGGGCAGTTGCAGTTGGGTGAGTGCCGGGGTCGGTCTTAATCACTGTCGGCTCGCCCAAATGTGGCGCTGCTGCAACGGCTTCAGCGAACTTCGATGAGAACTCACCAAACACCAAGTGCTGAGAACGGTTTTCGACTAAGCCGAATGTTGCAACGTCCCAAAACACTGTTGAGCCACCGTTGCCAAGAACGATCTCCCAGTCATCGGGCAAACCGAATAATTGGGTTAAGCCTGAACGAACTGAACCCACGAGGTTTTTGACTGGGGCTTGACGGTGCGACGTACCCATGAGGGCGGGTCCAGCTGCAGCCAGGGCCGCCATCTGTTCGGGGCGAACCTTCGAAGGTCCGCAACCGAAGCGACCATCGGCTGGCAAAAGATTGGAAGAAATGCGAATTGATCGGGGGTCAGTAATGCTCACTGTCTTAGCATGGCAGGCATGAGTTCGTTACCCCAAAGCAAGCGCACATCTTCTCGTCTCGCGGCTATCGCCGAATCGGCCACATTGGCCGTCGATGCCAAAGCCAAGGCCCTCAAAGCAGCTGGCGAAAACGTCATTGGTTTTGGTGCCGGTGAGCCCGACTTCCCAACACCAGAGCACATCGTTGAAGCAGCCGTCAAGGCTTGTCGCGATCCGAAGATGCATCGTTACACGCCAGCGGCCGGACTTCCTGAATTACGTGAAGCGATTGCTGCCAAGACCTTGCGTGACAGCGGCTTTCAGACAACCGCCAATCAAGTACTCGTCACGAACGGTGGCAAGCACGCGGTGTTCACCGCATTTGCCGCACTGTGCGATCCAGGCGACGAAGTAATTGTGCCCGCGCCGTATTGGACCACATATCCCGAAGCAGTCACTCTGGCTGGGGGAGTGCCTGTGGTGGTCGATACCACTGAAGAAACCGGATTCCGTGTCACTGTTGAGCAACTTGAAAAGGCGCTCACGAAGCGCACGAAAGTTTTGTTGTTCGTATCTCCCGACAATCCATCGGGTTCGGTGTATCCGCCAGAAGAAGTGAAGGCCATTGGTGAATGGGCCGTGTCACGCGGTATCTGGGTGATTACTGACGAAATTTACGAACACCTCACATACGGTCAACACAAATTCACGAGTATGCCAACACTTGTTCCCGAACTCGCGAACCAATGTGTGATCGTCAACGGTGTTGCGAAAACCTACGCCATGACCGGATGGCGCGTTGGTTGGATGATCGGACCAGTCGATGTGATGAAGGCCTCAATCAATTTCCAGAGCCATGCCACATCAAATGTCAACAACGTTGCACAAGCAGCGGCACTTGCTGCAGTTGCCGGTGACTTGTCGGCGGTTTCAATGATGCGCGACGCATTCGAACGTCGTGGACGCACGATGCATCGCATGTTGAACGATATTCCTGGTATCACTTGTCTCGAACCAGAAGGTGCGTTCTATTGCTACCCGAACGTCAGCGGTTTAATCGGTAAGACATTTAATGGTAAGACTGCGAACAACAGCATGGAACTCGCCGACATTATTTTGTCCGAGGTAAAAGTGGCGATTGTTCCAGGCGAAGCATT
>WLMQ01000148.1 GCA_009700145.1 Actinomycetota bacterium | reverse complement strand
GGTCGGGCAGGCATTGGAGAGGTTCGAGAACTTCTTGCCAGCTGGCCGTTCACTGGCGACATCGCTGAATCGGTTCTTGAACTGCGCATGCAAGAGTTACTCAAGAATGGACCTTTCGCCGAGTTTGTATCACAGTTAGAAATCGGTCCGTATCGCGTTGACTTCGCTTGGCCGAAATGGCGCATTGTTCTTGAATGCGACGGCTGGGGAAAAATAGACACAGTCGAATACTTTGCTAAAGCTGCTCGGCGCGATTCTTACTTGCAACTTCATGGCTGGCTCGTGCTGCACTTCACGTGGGCCGAGATCACGCGACGACCCGGCATGGTCTTGCGCGAGATTCGCCAAGCATTTCACCATCAAGGCTGGAGATCATCCTAATAACCTTAGAAATTCTGGTGGCGAAAATAGTCAGCTAAACGGATGTTTCTGCCACCAGAAGCACTAAGGGTTAACGGAGTTGCGCGCTGAGTTTGTTGGCCCCAGCGATGCACCTATCGCGAATTGCGGCAACATCGGCATCAGTCAGTGTGCGATCGTGAGCCTGCAAACGTAAACGGAAAGCCAAGCTTCGTGAATCTCCAGCGTCTTTTGAGCGATACACATCAAACAAAGCCAAATCAACAAGCAATGCTCCAGCGCTTTGACGCAATGACTTTTCAATCTTTTCTGCAGTCACCGAAGTTGGCACCGTGAAAGCCAAGTCAATATCGCTCGATGGATAACGACTTGTCGCTTTCCACTGCGAAACCTTGGGCTCGACTTCAAGCAAACGTGACAAATTCAGTTCAAGTACCGCAACGCGCTGCGTGATGTTGTACGCATCCAAAACATCGGGATGAATTTCGCCAACAAAACCAACGGCATCTTTGCCGACTGACAACGTGGCCGAACGTGTGGGGTGCAAACCTGCGGGCACATTTGATTGATCGAGACGCGCTCCCCACCCCATCGAGCCAGCGAGTTCACGCCATACTGCAACAGCTGCTGGCGCTTCTGCACCAGCGATCACAACGCCAAGTGATTCGTACTCAGCGGGCAAGACATCGTTGCTAGTCGGATACACATGACCGACTTCAAAGAAGCTCACACCCGAACGACGATGCGACTCGTTAAACGCAATGGCCTTTAACAAGCCAGGTCGTAACGAGGTACGCAGAACATCATCACCAACAACGAGTGGATTCATTAAGCGAACTGCGTCGCCCGAAAGTCCGGCATTTTGCAAATCGCCGTCAGTCAAGAATGGATGCGGCATGGCTTCATTAAAACCAAGGCCCAACAAGATTTCACGCACTCGGCGACGTCGCTGTTGAACAATGCTCAAACCGCCAGGCTGAGTTGATTTCGGAACTGTCTTGCCAAGATTGTCGTAACCAAAATGGCGGGCAACTTCTTCGACAATGTCGATTTCGAGCGTGCAGTCGGGTCGCCATGATGGAACAGTCACTGAAAGCGATTCACTCGCCACTGCGCACGCAAAACCGATGGGCTCAATGAGTGCACGAATCTGCTCTGATGTGAACGACGCACCAAGCAACGCACTTACGCGGGTTGCTCGAACCGCAATGACCGTCGGTGTAGGAATGGAGGAACTGCGACTATCAACCATTCCCTCATGAACCACGAGATCTGGACAGGTGAGGCGCAGTAGTTCAACAAAGCGGGCGATTGATTGATCAATACCGAACGGGTCCATGCCGCGTTCGTTACGCGCCGATGCTTCAGTGCGCAAGTTGAGTCGTGCCACTGACTGCATGATCCCAATGGGTTCAAACCACGCTGTCTCAAGGGCGATGGTGTTGGTTGAATCGCTGATCTCGGTGTTCTGACCACCCATGATGCCGGCGATACCAATAGGGCGATCGTTTGCATCACAGATCAACAGATCATCATTTGTCAACGCCCGCTCAACGCCGTCGAGGGTGACCATCGTTTCACCGTCGGCCGCTAAGCGAATTCTGAATCCACCACCGCCCAAAGTTGCGAAGTCGTAAGCATGGTTGGGCTGATTCGTTTCGAGCATGACGTAGTTCGACACATCAACGACATTGTTAATTGAACGCATGCCAGAAGCGGCGAGTCGGCTCACCATCCAGTCGGGCGATGAGGTAATGCGAATTCCGCTGATGATGATCGTGGTGAAACGTGCGCAACGATCACCTGCAACTATTTCAACTGGTGCCGACTTTGATGATCCTGAAACAACCAATGTTGGGTTGCTCTTTGTAAAAGGAACTTTGAAACGGGCTGCTAAGTCTCGAGCAACACCAACGTGACCATAGGCATCGGGTCGATTGCGCAAGACATCGATGTCATAGACGATCTCTTCAGCCATCCCAAGTGCTTGGCCATACGGAATGCCGATAGGCGTCGACGGATCCATGATGAGAATGCCGCCGTGGTCGTCGCCAAGACCAAGTTCGCGAGCCGAGCAACACATACCTTCACTTGGAATACCAACAATGGGCTTCGTTTCGATCAAGCGGCCGTCGGGCATTGTTGTACCAGGTGTTGCCCACGGAATGATGTCGCCAGGCTGCATATTGAATGCACCACACCACACATGGTGTTCGGTTCCATCGCCGTTATCTAGAAAAACACGATGCACTTTGGCCGCATCGGGATGACGTTCGGTCTTAATCACGCGCGCAGTAATGACACCAGCGACAGTTGCGCCAACTTTGTCAACACTTTCAACGGCCAAACCAATATCGGACAACGTAAATGAAATTGCCTCAACATCATCGGGCAAATCAACCAAATCTCGGATCCAAGAATGAACAACTTTCATCATGCGTCCTTAAAACTGCTCAATGAATCGAATGTCATTGGTGTACATCTCGCGAACGTCGCCCACTCCGTGACGTTCTTTGGCCATACGGTCAATACCGAAGCCGAAGGCAAAGCCGCTCCACTCTTCGGGGTCAAGACCACCTGCACGCAACACATTTGGGTGCACCATTCCACAGCCACCAAGTTCGAGCCAATCGCCCTTAGGGGTACGAATATCAAACTCGGCCGATGGTTCGGTGAAAGGGAAATAACTCGGACGCAAACGGCTTGTGAATCCGGGTCCGAAGAATGCTTGAGTAAACGCTTCGATGGTTCCGGCAAGATCGGCCAAGGTAATGCCGCGATCGATCACTAAACCTTCAATTTGATGGAATACCGCAAGGTGCGTTGCGTCAGTTGTTTCGTTTCTAAAAACGCGACCAGGCATGATCATATAAATCGGTGGAGCAACATTTTGCATAACGCGAATTTGCACTGGTGACGTGTGCGTGCGCAACACCGTGCTACCAGGTTGACCATGATCAACGTAGAACGTGTCGTGCATGCTGCGCGCCGGATGCGACGGCGGCATATTGAGCGCTTCAAAGTTGTACCAATCGGTTTCAACTTCGGGGCCTTCGGCTACTTGAAAACCCAAACCAACAAAGACGTCTTCGAGGCGTTGCCATGCTTGCGTCACAATGTGAGCCTTGCCGCGGCCAGGTGCGTTGAAATGCTCGGTGAGATCGAGAGCTTCAGCAGCAAGTTGAACATCTCGTTCGGCACGACCCAATAAGGCACGTCGCGCATTGAGAACTTCTTCAACAGCCAACATCGCTTCATTGAGCGCTTGCCCGGCTGCCTTCTTTTCGTCGACCGTTGTCAGTTTGCCGAGACCAGTCTTCAACACAGCCAACGGGCTTTTTTTGCCCAACAAATCGGTGTCCAGAACGCGAAGCTCGTCGAGCGTGGAAGCTGCAGCGATACTTTGCTCGGCGGCAGTTCGGGCGGCGGTAATTTCGGCAATCATGACGAGACCACGGTACTTGAACCTGCACGTCGTTGACGAGCAACTTCAAAACACAGCACTGTTGCCGCCATGGCCACATTCAAACTTTCGGCTTCACCGACGTGAGGAATAGTGACCCATTCATCAACTGCCGAATTGTCGCTCAGACCATGTGCTTCATTACCAAGAACTAGTGCGATCCGACGCGTGCAGTCGACGGTCGTGTAATCAACTGGGGCGAATTCGCGGTTGGTGTGCGACGAGGTTCCGAGCCGAATGATGCCGGAGCGGCCTACCTCGTCAAGCGTGATCTTTTCGATGATGGGTAAGCGGAAAATACTTCCGGCTGATGAGCGCACAACCTTAGGGTTGGTGGGGTCAACTGATCCGGGGGTCAAGACAAGAGCGTCAGCACCGGCAGCCTCAGCCGAGCGCAACATTGTGCCCAAGTTGCCCGGATCGGAAATGCCGTCGGCCACAACCACAAAGGTGGCTTTGGTCAAAAGATCAGCCGAGGCGAATCGTCGAGCCACAACCGCGATGATTGGTTGCGGAGTCTCGGTGGTGGCCACTTTCTCCATGACTCCTGGCGCCAAGTAGTGCACTGCACCAGCACCCTCGATCGGGTCGGCGCCAGGAGCGAGGTATTGACCTTCAACTTCCCAACCCGCCGCCACGGCTTCGGCGACCAAAACTGCGCCTTCAACAATGAACGCACCTTCGTCGTCACGCGAACTGCGGCGCCCCGCAAGGCGCCGCAGTCGTTGAATACTTGAATTGCTGAGAACCAGTTCGTGGTTCAGAAAACCTCGCTCAGGCGAGAGCAGCCTTAGCGGCTT
>WLMQ01000147.1 GCA_009700145.1 Actinomycetota bacterium | reverse complement strand
GTGGCTCAGGCGTAGTAATCGTTCGTTTCCTCACGCCATAATCCCAAAACCCAAAACATGACACGCTTGCTAGATTCATAGCGAGTAAACGGGCCAGTAGCTCAGTGGTCAGAGCAGGGGACTCATAATCCCTTGGTCGCGGGTTCAAGTCCTGCCCGCCCCACCAAGACAGCTCTAGATAATGCGTCATACATAATGCTGAAGATATGAAATGGCCCCGAATGTTCTGTTGAACAATCGGGGCCACGTCTTTTTGTTTGCCGGCATTGCCGACTTAAGCGTTCATTATTAGGCGAGTTTGGCAAACATGACTCGTCGCATTGATGACATATCAACGTACTTGCGGCCCTCCATGAAGACACCGAGGTACTCGGCGCTTGCCATGTTCTTTGCCATGCCCGCATCCAATGCTGCTGAATCTGTGAAGAGCGACGTGAAGGAGTATGCGCCCCAGTCGGGACCGAATCCAAACTGCGACAGTCCTGATGATGCGCCTGAAACCCGACCTGCTACTTCGGCCATCTTGGTAGCCCACTGCAACATTTCCATGGGGTCAGCGCCTTGATTGGCTCGCACTAACGATTGCAGAACTTGTGAACCAACTGGTGCCGTAGGGCCAGTTGTCGCTGGCCAAACGATGACTTGCGCGATTTGATCAACGCCCCACTCGGTCGCATTAATTGCACCCTTGTCTTCGAGCTTGCTCCACTTGGCACTGGCAAGTATTAGTCCATTACGTGTCGCTAATTCATCGAGAGTTTCAAACAAGGATGACCAACCAAGTGTTCCTGTCGGCATTCCGGCACTGGCGATCCAGGCAGCGAGCGGCGCTCCGGTGATTTCTTCGTATAACTTGCTGGCTTCAACGGCCAAAGCAATATTTGAGGTCATACTTCCTTTGAAGCGACCTGTCCTTTGTACCTGATACATAATTTCCTCCAATGGTCATTTATTTTTGTGAAGTCCTCAACATAAGTTCATTAAGACCCTGTGTCAATGGGTCATTAATTTCAATCTCCATCTGCCCAATTTGTCGTTCTAGTAGGGCTTGTCATGTGGAAGAGTGGCGGTATGGCTACTCACACCATTGCGCTCGTTGCCCACG
This sequence comes from Actinomycetota bacterium, assembly GCA_009700145.1. Lineage (GTDB taxonomy): Bacteria > Actinomycetota > Acidimicrobiia > Acidimicrobiales > Ilumatobacteraceae > Casp-actino8. Next base: position 3,540 of record WLMQ01000147.1, on the reverse strand, counting down.
ACCACAAGAAAGACCTGCTCATTGAGTGGGCCAAGAACAACAAAGAACGTCTTAGCCAGCATTCGCTTGTCGCGACTGGGACGACCGGGCGCATGTTGATCGAAATGGTTGGCCTGAACGTGAAGTGCTTGAAGAGTGGTCCACTCGGCGGCGATCAGCAACTTGGGGCGATGATCTGCGAACAACAAGTCGACATGCTGATTTTCTTTTGGGATCCGCTTGAGCCACAACCTCATGACCCAGATGTTCGAGCCCTCTTGCGTATTGCGGTGGTGTACGACATTCCGACGGCAAGCAATCTGTCGACGGCTGACTGTCTGATGTCGTCGCCGCTATTCGCCGAGTAAATCTGTACTGACTAGACAAGAGTGTTGTTTACGGCTCGACGACAATCCAGCCGCGACGCTGTAGTTCGGCAGCCAAAACCGAATCGGGCAAATCACGCACTGTTTTCTCTGAACTAGTCACTCGTGGAGTTGGCTTAATTGATCGCGCGACGACAACTTCTGGGGGAGTGTCAATCAAGAGTTCAGCCTCGGCTTCAAGTTGGGCAATGAAGTCTTCGGCTTCTTGACGAGTGAATTTTCCGCCGGCTTGACGTTGATTGAATTGCATGGGACCGCGAGCATCACGAAAGTCGGTGTGGCCGGCAGCATTAAGAAGCTCAAGCAACTGCTTCATCTGCGAATGTGATGCTGGGGGACCAGCGGGTTGACCAAATGCCATGGTTCATTCTCGCCGATGGGTATGGCGCAGTGTGGTCATTGCACCCTGTTTGATGACCGAGTGAGCTCAGACTCCGAAGATGGCCTTGCGGGCTTCGGCGCCGCGCTCGATGTCAATGACATCGGCGTATTCGCCAGTTTGCACATTGTCGCCAGCACCTTCGATGGCATCAACGAATTCGTCGACATCGTGTGCTTCGCCGCCGATTAACCAAACAACAGATTCACCATCGTGATCGGCCGGGTCGCGAGGCAGTACGCCTTCAACTTCGTATTGATCAACGGTGATGTCATCGGAGCGATCGGTCACTGGGGCAACGATGGCCATTTCGACGATTGTTTCAGGGTCGAGGTCGCGCAAGATGTCGATGAGTTCGGCAACATTCATGATCTCAGTATTTCATGCCCGACTGTGTGAGACATGTAATTACCCAAAACTTCACGATTCAGACATCCATGACGGGGCTATTTCGAGAAGGAACAAACTGACCTCACTACATTTCTCAAGGACGCCGCAAAAAGATGAATCGTCGTTGGCGTACACATCGGCAAGCGACACGCTCAGGCGTGCGACGATTGACAATCGATGTTCTGGGGCGTCAATGACCGAAGCAGTTGAATCAATCGCCGAAACTTCAAGCGGTAAATCGGTTCCGCCAACCCCGGCAAGGTCGGTTGCAAGTACCAGCAGGTCGGGTCGGCTTGTGAGTGGGGGAAGGGTCCAGGTGAAAAGCAATGGAAACTCAAAACCCTGAGGCGGTTCGTCCGATGGGTCTTCAAGTTTGCCCATTTCATCTTCGAAACCTAAGAGGGCACGAGGGTCTACTTCGAGCGAGAGATGTAGGTCAATCGGACCATCACAAGCTTCTTCGGGATGCAGATCTACTTCCCACAGTTGGCGCAGTGAATACGTCTCAACAAAGTGGCGTTCGTCGTGCACGTGAAAGCCATGATCAATGGCGTGACTCTTCATGTCGGAGACAAATCCTGCAACATCGATGAAAGCCATAACCGTCCTTTGAAACAGGGTTCAGGATAATGGGCAATGAGCGCACTACCCTCGTTGAGATGGATGCAACCCAAATACTCCAGTTGCTGAATGATGTAGCAGATGCAATCGGGACTGCTCTGAAAGGCATTGAAGATTGGGGTCCGTCTGGTCTTCGGGACACCCAATACTCGGCCGACCTAGTAGTGGATCAAGTTGCCTTAGATATGTTGCGTGCCGCTGGCGTGGGAATACTCTCCGAGGAAAGTGGCTCAGAGAATCTTGACCGGAGCATCGTGGTCATCATTGATCCGCTTGATGGCTCGACGAATGCGAGTCGGGGAATACCGCATTACGCCACGTCGTTGTGTGCCGTTGACTCGGTTGGTCCATTGGTGGCTCTTGTCGTCGATCAGGCAGTTGGAACGCGTTGGTGGGCAACGCGGGGTCAAGGTGCTTTCAGAAATGGCGTTGCATTGTCGCGCCAACCGCTGACTGAATGGAATGCGGCACTCGTTGCAGTGTCGGGTCGTCCGCCAGATGAAGCGGGTTGGGCACAGTTCAGATCGTTTGGTGCTTCTGCAATAGATATTTGTTATGTCGCTGATTCAACAGTTGATGCATTCATTGATATGAGCCCGAGTGCCCACGGAGTATGGGATTACGCCGCGGCATATTTGATCTGCCAAGAAGTCGGTGTGCGAGTTGAAGATGCTCAGGGCCGCGAACTGATTGTTCTTGATCATGCGGCTCGACGTACTCCGGTGGCGGCACCGAATGGAATCTTTGATCAGGCTTTGGCGACGCGCCACAAGTTGCCGTTGTAAAACTGTTGTAGCAACTAATCAGACAGCGTCTGCAGAGCGTTGGCCTTCATGCCATACTCGCGACACGCTGGGATGGCGCAACTTGCCTAGGGCTCGAGATTCAATCTGGCGGACGCGCTCGCGCGTGATGCCGAGTTTCTCGCCGATTTCAGAAAGTGTCATTGGATGATTGTCGATACCGAAGCGAGCGCGCAACACTTCTTCTTCGCGTTCTTCGAGGCGGCGCAACTGCTGAACCAAGGCCCTCTTCTCGAGTGCAGCAGCGGCTGACTCAAATGGCGAGATTGCGCCTTCATCGGCGATGAGATCGCCAAGTTCTGAGTCACCGTCATTGTCGAGGGGAGTGGATAACGAAACCAACGGGCGACGGTGTTGGTGAACGAGGGCAACTCGTTCGGCGCTGACGCCCGATAGTTCGGCGATTTCTTCAACTGTTGGTTGGCGATCAAGTTCAGCAGCCAGTTTTTCGGTGCTTTGATCGATGAGCGAATAGACCTCGCGCACGTGCGATGGCACACGAATGGTTCGTGATGAATCGGCTAGGGCCCGACCGATCGACTGGCGAATCCACCAGGTTGCGTAGGTCGAGAATTTGAAACCCTTTTCGTGGTCAAAACCTTCAACCGCGCGCATCAGACCGAGGTTGCCTTCTTGGATGAGATCTAACAGCCCGAGGCCGGCGCCCTCGTAGCGTCGGGCCACACTGACGACCAAACGCAAGTTGCACTGGATGAATTGGGCCCGGGCATCATCGCCAGCGTGCAGGGTCCGCATCAGTTCGGTGCGTTCGCGACCCTTGGGTGCTGGGTCAAAATCGAGTCGTTCTTGGGCGACGCGTGAGGCCAAAATGAGAGAAGCGAGACGACGTTCATCATCGGCGTTGAGCAACGGGTACGTCCCGATGTCATCTAGATATTGTCGAAGGAGTTCGCTTTCAGCGTCACCAGGGCGGGTTGCCACAAGAAAAACCGTAGTAGCGCGGGGCGCGTACATCGTGGAT
>WLMQ01000146.1 GCA_009700145.1 Actinomycetota bacterium | reverse complement strand
CGTGAATGGATCGACAAATTTGCTGGGCAATTTGATGCAGGTTGGGATGCGTTGCGGGCCGAAATTTTCCAACGTCAGATTGAGTTGGGTGTCATTCCGGCCGACACCGAATTAACACCTCGACCTGAAGAAATTATGTCGTGGGACGAATACCCCGATCGTTACAAGCCAGTTGCGAGTCGGCTCATGGAGGCATTCGCCGGATTCTTGGCGCACACCGATCATCACATTCATCGGTTACTCACTTCTCTTGAAGAGCGCGGCATGATGGAGAACACACTCGTGTTCTATATCACTGGTGATAACGGTGCGTCGGGTGAAGGAACATTGCATGGCGCGTGGAGTGCGCCATCATTTCAAAACGGTCGACCTGAAGACCCCGAGTGGTTACTTGAACACATGGGCGACTTTGGTAGCGCCGATTGCGAAAACCATTACAACTATCCGTGGGCATGGGCTCTTGATTCGCCATTCCAATGGATGAAACAAGTTGCATCACACTTTGGTGGCACGCGTAATGCGATGGCGGTGTCGTGGCCAAAGGGCATCACCGACGCTGGTGGTTTGCGCACGCAGTTTCATCATGTGGTTGATATCGCGCCAACCATTTACGAAGCATGTGGCATCACGCAGCCGACCAGTGTGAATGGCATCGAACAGATGGAAGTTCACGGAACGTCAATGGCGTACACGTTTGATGTTGCCGACGTTGACGATCGTCACGAGACGCAGTACTTCGAAATGATGGGCAATCGTGGTGTGTATCACCGCGGCTGGATGGCTTCGTGCTTTCATGGTCGACCACCGTGGATTCGTTGGCAAGGTATGCCGTTTGATGGCGAACAAGAACGTTGGGAGTTGTACGACTTGCGCACCGACTTCTCGCAAGCCGTTGATGTCGCTGCGCAACATCCAGTCAAGTTGGCTGAGTTGATGGAAGTCTTTGATCGTGAAGCTCGCCGCAACAGTGTGTACCCGATGCGTGATCCAGGTTCGGGTTCGCAGATTGCTGCACCAGTGCCATCGAGTCTTGGCGACCTGACGAAGATGACCTACACATCGGCTCATATGCGTATGCCCGAGTTCAATGTTGTGAATGTGAAGAACACGTCGTGGCGGATGACAGCAGTTGTTGAAGTGTCTGCAGGCGCTCATGGAGTGATCGCATGTCAGGGCGGCAACATGGCGGGCTGGTCGTTGTACCTGTCAGAAGTTGGCGTACCAACTTTTCATTACAACTGGTTTGGCCATCAACATACGTCGGTCGCCGCACCGGCCGCGCTGACACCAGGGCGCCATGAGATCGACATGTTGTTCGCCTACGACGGTGGCTTTGCCGCGGGTGGTGACGTGGCCTTATCGGTTGACGGTGTGCTGGTCACCGAGGGTCATGTGCCCAACACGGTGCCAGTGATCTTCTCGATGAGCGGTGAAACGTTTGATGTGGGCATTGATACCGGTGCGCCAGTTGGCCCGTACCCGCATCAGTTTGAGTTCATAGGCAAGATCGTTGGCGTGACCATTGAACGCCTCGGCGAGCGACCCGAAGCAGTACTGCAGGCCATGCGTGACGGGCAGGTTCGGGCCAGCATCGCCTCGCAGTGATCTGCTGTAACCGTTGACACGCCGAAATCATGGGCTCCGACTTAGGGTGCTTGTGAAAATGTGGCATAGCCTGATTCTGTGAGCCAGACGCCATTGTTTGATCTCGAGTCTTCTGATACCGACCGTCGTCGGGTTGAAGAGGCATTGCTCGAAGCAGTTCAAACCCCCGATGCGTACCTCACCGAAATCGCCTCGCACTTATTGCTTGCTGGTGGCAAGCGTTTGCGCCCGATGTTCTCGGTTGTGGCTTCGCAAGTTGCTGGTGCACCAACCACTGAAGATGCAGTGCAAGGTGGCATCGCATGCGAGCTCGTTCATCTTGGTTCGCTCTATCACGATGATGTCATGGACGAATCGCCGACGCGTCGTGGCGTCGAAACTGTGAATGCAAAGTGGGGCAACCTGCAAGCAATTTTGGCTGGCGACTTCTTGTTGGCACGTGCATCTGAAATTGCTGCATCGCTTGGTACCGAGGTTGCGGCTTTGTTGGCGCGCACAATCGGTCACCTGTGCGAAGGCCAAATTGAAGAGTTGCGCCATACCTACAACGTGGCTCGACCAGTCGAGAGTTACTTGTCATCAATTAGTGGCAAGACCGCATCGCTGTATGCAACCGCTGCCCGCATCGGTGGACTTGTGTCAAAGTTTGATGCACCGATGGTGAACGCACTCACTGCATATGGTGAGGCCTACGGCATGGTGTTCCAGATTGTTGACGACTTGCTCGATTTGTCGGCAACGGATGAGCAACTTGGTAAGCCATCGGGCCACGACATGGTTGAAGGCGTCTACACCTTGCCCGTGTTGCACACCTTGGCATCGGGCGGAGTTCCGGCTCGCGAATTGGCCGACATTTTGGGTAAGCCACTCGATTTAGCCGAGCGTGATAAAGCGTTGTCGATCGTTCGTTCAAACGGTGGCGTTGAAGCTGCGATTGAAGTAGCCGAAATGTATGTTGAGGCAGCTGAAGAGGCGTGTCGTGCGTTACCGAATTCGGCAGCGACTGTTGTCTTGCGATTCGCGCCGAATCATTTGCTCTCAACTGTTCGCTGAAAAACCTTCCAGCGTTTTAGACGGCGAGTTTCGAGCGGCGACGGAGTCGAATCGTGAGGGCCACGATGAAGAGCACAACCACTGTAACCGTCATTGGGAGCACCAGTTTTGACGTCAAGCTTGAGCTTCCCTCAACTATGACGGTCACACCAACTGCAATGATGACCTCATCATTTTCTGGTGAGCGGCCCTTCACAACAATTCGGTGAGACCCGGCATCGATGCCTTGCGGCGTTAAGAATGAACCATCGGACTTGCCCTCAGCGTCAGCCATGAGGTCTTTGACTTTGACGGGGATTGAGAACATCCACACTTCCTCAGGTGTGTCAGAACCGAAACCTGCAAGGTTCAAACTGACAGCATCGCCTGGCATGAGAACCAAGTTGCCATCAGCATCAAGTTGGATGGCAGATCCGTCCTGCGAACTGCCATCAAGTTCTCCTGATATTCCGCCAATAGTGAACGTAATTGTGTTGCCCTTGATTACGAGCTTGACGTTGACAGTTTTACCATTAATCGTTGCAACGGCCGAACCAACTTCGACTTGCGGAACTTCGGGTGCATTGACATCAACATTAATGGGGGTTGTTGTCGTTACTTCGGCTATTTGTTTTGGTTCAGTGGTAGTCGTTGGTGCAGAGGTTGTGGCAGGTGCTGCAGTGGTATTTGGTGTGTCGCTCACAATTGGAGGAGTAGTGACCGAAGGAGGAACAGTTTCCACTGTCGGAATGAGTGCGTTGATACCGCTATCAGAAGTGCCACTTCCACTTGAGGGAACCACATCAACAACAGTTGTGGTGGTTCTTGGAACAGTTGTAGTGGTTCTTACGACGGTGGTTGTTGTTCTTGGAATAGATGTCGTCGTTATCGTTGGAACGATTGTTTCAGGTTCGGTCGTTGTAGTTGTTTCTGGAGGGAGAGTGGTCGTGGTCGTGGTAGTGGTCGTTGTGGGCGGCGGCTCGACACAGTTTGATGTTGGAGGTGAACCAGGCGAATTTCTGTTGATGGCAAAATAGTAGGTCTCGGTGGTTTCGCCGGAGCTGTAGACCCATTCGATGCAGTTAGCCCCAGGGGTCAAGCCCATGGTTTGTTCGCCGCGACTGCTGTATTGCCACCAGTCGCAACGGTTGCAACTCAGGTGGCCTGCTTCTTCTAATGAGTGGGTGACGATGTGGGTAAGCGAAGAGACTGAATAGGGAACATCAGTCATCGTGTAGTAGTGAACTGATGGGGTGAATGCTGGTGTCATGGTGACGCCAGGTGTGCGAATGTCGAACCCGGTCCATTGGCCGGCTCGACGGACATTGATCGTGTACGCGGTTTGGGTGGTGTCGGGTGCGGTATGAGTGATAATGATGGTGTTCTGACCGCGTTTGACTGGAACTTGTGAGATCACACCTGAGGTGAGTGATCCACTGTTTGTGCCATTAACCCATGTTGCGGTACCTGTTGTGAATGTTGCCGTGAGACCACTTGTTGCATCACTACCAGGAATCATCGAACCGCCGTATAAGTACAGTGCTCCCCCTCCTTCGTCCAATGTTGAATTCGAAAGCGTGAGGCTTGAAAGGGTGCTTGTATCAAAAGCGCTCGCTCGGTTGACATTGATGTAGTAGGTCTCGGTGGTTTCGCCGGAGCTGTAGACCCATTCGATGCGGTTGGCTCCAGGGGTTAAGCCCATGGTTTGTTCGCCGCGACTGCTGTATTGCCACCAGTCGCAACGGTTGCAACTCAGGTGGCCTGGTTCTTCGTATGAGTGGGTGACGATGTGGGTAATCGAAGAGACTGAATAGGGAACGTCGGTGAGTGTGTACTCATGAATCGATGGGGTGAATGCTGGTGTCATGGTGACGCCAGGTGTGCGAATGTCGAACCCGGTCCATTGGCCGGCTCGACGGACATTGATCGTGTACGCGGTTTGGGTGGTGTCGGGTGCGGTATGAGTGATGATGATGGTGTTCTGACCGCGTTTGACTGGAACTTGTGAGATCACACCTGAGGTGAGTGATCCACTGTTTGTGCCATTAACCCATGTTGCGGT
>WLMQ01000145.1 GCA_009700145.1 Actinomycetota bacterium | reverse complement strand
CAAGGGGGATAGTCATGCAACCAGCTAGCAGTTCATCCGAAAATGGATCCGGTGGATCTAAGTCCTTAAAGAAGTGGGGTCCTATTGGGGCCCTGATTGTCATTGTTGTCATTGTTGTGGCCATTGTTGTGTCGTCGGGTGGCGACAAGAACAAGAGTGCAACCGACACGGCAGCCTCGGCAACGACCGAGGCACCCGCAGGAAGCGATGTTCCCTCGGATTCAAATCCCAGCGGCGCAGATACGTGGGACTTCCCACTTTCGTTTACCAACGCCAAAGAGACTTTGACCGACGCAGCTTTCAGCGCGATCGATTGGGGTACGCGTTGCGATACCGAGTTGGGCACGATTGCTGTTCCCGATTATTTCGCACCACCGTGTATGGCGCCATTCACCGGAGATAACGGTGGAGCGACCGCAACGGGCGTCACCGCCGATGAAATCACCATCGTGCACTACCTAGGTCCCGATAATGATCCAATTATTGATTACATCACGGCGGCCGTAAGAGTTGATGAAACTAATGCGCAACAAGAAGAAACCATCAAAGGATTCATCAATTATTTTGAGACGTACTACGAACTGTACGGTCGCACAATTAAGTACGTGACCTACGAAAGTACGGGTCTTGCTAACGATGAAGTGACTGCTCGTGCCGATGCTCAGCGAATTGTCGAAGAGTACAAGCCATTTGCGGTTGTCGGTGGTCCAGCATTAACCAATGCTTTCGCTGATGAAATGGCAGCTCGTGAAACAGTGTGTATTTCTTGTGGTGGAGGAACCGCTCAGTGGATGGCAGAACGTGATCCATATCTCTGGAACCTCGATGGAAGCTCCGAACAAAAGCAAGTTCAAGTCGTTGAGTTCATTGGTAAGCAACTTGCTGGAAAGCCTGCTTCACATGCCGGTGATGCTTTGAAGGCCGACACACGCACATTTGCCGTTGTTTATGAGGCAAGTGGTGGTGCCGAATCGCAACGTTTGGCCGACCTTATGGAATCACGTATGACTGAGGCTGGGGCTAAGCCAGACCTCATGCTGGCGTACACGCTTGATCCGGGCACAATTCAACAGCAGGCTTCGCAAGTCGTCGCCAAGCTCAAGGCCGCGGGTATCACGACAGTTGTCCTGGCCACTGATCCTGTAGCACCGGGTGACTTCACACGCGAAGCAACTACGCAGGAATACTTTCCAGAATGGTTGGTGGCGGCTGCGACACTTACTGATACCAACGCATTTGGTCGTGGCTACGACCAAGCACAGTGGGCACATGCATTTGGTGTCACCAGTTTGGCGGTACGCGTGAATCCTGATGTTGTGGGATCAAAGATCTTGTACAAGTGGTTCACAGGTCAAGATGCACCTGCCCCAATGGGCGCACCAGTATTCATGCCGGGATTCAGCTTGCTGTTCGCTGCGTTGCAGGGAACTGGCCCCACTTTGACACCACAAACGTTAGGTGACTTCATTAAAACCCTTAAGACGAAGCCAGCCCTGACCGCTGCGTATCTCACCTATGGCGAACAAGGCATCTGGGACGAGCCTGATTACAACGGCATCGATGATGCGACTGTTTTCTGGTGGGACGGTGCAGATACAGGACCCGACGAGAACGGTCGTGAAGGTACTGGCTTGATGAAGTTTGTTGATGGTGGCAAGCGTTACTTGCCAGGCGAATGGCCAACTGAAGACAAGTTGTTTGTTCAAGATGGTGCAGTTGCGATTTACGACACTGCACCAACTTCAGAAACCCCGCCGTCGTATCCAAGCCCAGCGGGCTGAGTTAGAGACACCAGTTGATTGGTTCTCGACCATTTTCTTTGAGCACAGCATTCGCTCGAGAAAATGGTCGAGAACCGAAAAACCCATGACGTACCGATAACGGTGATGGGTGCGCCGATTCAATGACCACGTGTCGTTGTTGATGAATGAGTGTTGCTTTTTTGCGCGATGAAGCGCCCCACAAAATGAACACAATCGGTTCGGTTTTGTTATCAAGTTCACGAATGATTTGATCGGTGAACTGTTCCCACCCATGACCTTGATGCGAAGCGGCTTGACCAGAACGCACGGTCAAAGTTGTATTGAGAAGTAGCACGCCTTGTTGAGCCCACGCAGTGAGGTCACCGTGCGAGGGAATTGGACAACCCACGTCTTGAGCGAGTTCTTTGTATATATTGCGCAACGATGGTGGGATGCGCGTTCCTTGTTGGACAGAGAATGCCAACCCATGGGCTTGTCCGGGTCCGTGGTACGGGTCTTGTCCCAAAATGACGACTTGAGTTTGTGCGAACGGAGTCAGTTCGAGTGCGGTGAAGACTTTTTCACTTGAAGGGAAGACCTCAAATTGTGATCTCTCATTGGTGACAAAGTCTTGCAAGGCCTGCCAATACGACTGAGAGAACTCAGAAGCAAGAATGTGGTCCCAGTCAGTCGTCAGCACTCTCTTCATTATTATCGGATGAACTGTGATCGGTTGAACCCGAGTTTGAGGTATCCGAACGTCGATTGAAACCTTCGTCCTCACACGAAGTTGAGACCAAGCCTGACTTCTTGATCTTGATTGCCGACTGACGCTGATCATTCTTGGTGCTTGGAATGAATTTCACAGCGATTTCATCAGTCTTAGCTTTGCTCTCGGCCACCTTGAACCCAACTGCGGGTCGGGTGCCGAGCAAGACAAGTCCCGAGGATGTCACTCGATAATCAACTTCGCCACCACCGCATGACCAGGTTTTAAGTTCAGGAATTGTTGTCGGTGGCGTTGTGATTGGTGGCGGTGTTGTCGGCGAGCTAGTGATTGGGGGCTGAGTTGTTGGTGCGGGTGTTGTTGGTGGTGGGGTTACGACGACTGGGGCTTTGGTTGTGGGAGGTGTTGTCGGTGGTCGGGTCGTCGAGGGAGCGGGATTGTTGGATGGAATCGTTGTGATTGACGGGCCTTGCGAGTTCGTCGGCACTTGAGTATTTGTTGGCGTCGTGGTTATCACGACACTGGTGTTACTTGGCGATGTTGAATTACTTGAAGGTTGTGTTGAAGGAGTCCCTACGGGCGGATCGGTGACGATGGGGTCTACAGAAATGGCACCGTCGATAGTTGTTGTGGTGACCGACAGACCAACTGTGGTTGCAACTTTGATCGGTGGTGAATCATCCGGTGAAAGTGGAACTGCAATATTTGAGCCACCGTCACGACCGTTGGATTTTTGCACCATCGCGACTGCACCAGACACAACCATCACCACTGCTGCAGCACTCACTGCCACAACTCGTCGTTGACGAACACGTCGTACTTTGCCGAGTACAACTTTGTGCGCCATCATCGTGTCGGGACTTGAGCCGGCAATTTTATTGAGGAGTGATGAAATATCAGAATCGTTGAACTCGTCCATCACATCTCCTCTCGAGACTCGATATGAGCACGCAGTTTTTGACGTGCTTGATGTAGATGAAACTTTACGGCACCTTCAGATACTTCGAGAGCCTCGGCGATTTCAATCACCGAAAGCTGTTCAACATAAAACATTGCCGCCGCCGCTCGTTGTTGTTTGGGAAGTGTTGCCAGTAGTTCGGCAACTTCATCAAGAGGTGGTTGTTCAGAGGTGAGCCTGACCTCGTGCCCTAAACGTTCGACTGCACGGTCGCGGCGCACGCGTGAACGGTGTCCATCGCGAACCTTGTTGATTGCTACTCGACGAATCCAGCCCACTGGATCGTCGTACATACTGATCTTGCGCCATTTGAGATGTGCTTTCACAAACGCTTCTTGTACGGCATCGGCGGCTTCTTCGGAGTTCCCACAGATCACAGTGAGCGATCGCACCAGGCGCGCGTAATGGAGATTGAACAAAGTGGTGACATCGGTGGCTTGAGCCGTGAGGGAGTGTTGATTGATGTCGTCCACGATGGTTCCGCCCCATCGAGAGGTCCACGACGGAGATGCAGGGAAATGGCTATTTCCCTGATCCCACGATAGAGCGGTTGGCGACGTAGTAAACACTGCCAACGACACGAACCCTTGACACAAATGGTTTGGTAACTCCTCAAGAAATTGTCAGGGCGTGGGTGATTGGGGAATAGCCTGACCTGGTGGCTAGAGATTTGAATCGACGCGTCGTCACCGAAATGTGGCAGGGCCAGCCCCGAGTTCGATTAGCAACTTTGCCCACGCACCTCGAACCAGGAACAGTTTTGGCAGGTCAGAGCCAATTATGGGTCAAGCGTGATGATCTCACGGGTTTGGGGATGGGCGGCAATAAGGCTCGCAAATTGGAGTTCTTATGTGGAGCCGCGGTAGCCGCTGGGGCAGATTGCCTCATCACTGTCGGTGCTGGGCAATCGAACCATTGCCGTATGACTGCTGCTGCCGGAGCCTTGCTCGGACTAGAAGTTCATCTGGTACTTGCCGGAGATCGGCCCAAAGTACTTGAAGGTAATCAGTTGCTGTCTGAGCGGTTTGGCGCGCATCAACACTTCACTGGCGCCGGTCCAGCCGAGTGGGGACTGTTAGAGATCGCTCGTGAGGATTTAACCGAAGAATTGAGTGCACAAGGACTAAGGCCGTATTCGATTCCGATCGGTGGATCAACTGCTGTAGGTGCGCTCGGGTACATCGTCGCCTATCAAGAAATTGTTGAACAAGCATCGGCACTGAATTTCTCACCAAAGACGATTGTGTTTACATCATCTAGTGGCGGCACTCATGCTGGTCTCGTTGCCGGGCGCGCATATATGCGAACTCTTGGTCAAACTGATGTGTTGCCGAACCTGTTGGCGATCGGT
>WLMQ01000144.1 GCA_009700145.1 Actinomycetota bacterium | reverse complement strand
CTGTTTCAAATCGCCTTTGTCGTCAAAGGCTTCCTCTTCGAAGAAACAAATGATTCCGGTGGCCGAATCAATGAACTGTTGATCGGCATGACGTGATTGTTCATTTGTTGTGAAGACGCTGCGATTGGCGTCGGGGTCAAAGTTGTGCAGTATCTCTTCGGCCTGAGCTTTGAGGGCGACGCAGGACGAAGGTGTTGCGAAATCAGGAAGCACTAAGAACCCGTCACGGTGGTAATCGGCAATTTGTTGATCGGTGAGGAAGGCTCCCATAGTCCAATTCTAGAGGGCGTTTGAGCGGGGCGTGGGCGAGATCGGGGGCGTACGGGTGCAGAGATGACGAAAGACCTTTACGCTGACGGTATGAATTCACCCAAAGGCCCGAACAACGAACTGGCAACTACCCCAGTCGCCCCGCAGTTAACGATTCTGGGGAACACAGTGCGTGAGGCCGTTGACCATGTTGAAGTCTTTCCGGCTCCGGCCAACGTCGATCTGGTGCGCTTTACGACCGATGAATTGGCATCAATGTGCCCAGTCACCAGACAGCCCGACCTTTCACACGTGGTCATTGAATATCAGCCGCTCGAATGGTGCGTTGAGTCGAAGAGTCTCAAGTTGTATCTCTGGAACTTTCGCGATCGCGCGGTATTCGCTGAAGCACTAGCGGCCGAGATTGCTGGCGAAATCATGGAGACGGCTAAGCCGCGCAAAGTCATTGTCACCTTGACACAGCGTCCTCGTGGCGGAATTGAAGTTCAAACTGTTGCCAGTTTGGGTCACTAGAAAAACTGCTGATTCAGCTAGTGATTTTCGCCGGCACGGTAGGCGATACCGGCGTGAGCAGGTGGACGCAACTGTTGTCGAGCCCCAGCAAGAACCAAGATCGTGACGATGTATGGAGTCGCCGCCACAAATTCTTGTGGCACCTCATCAACCAAGAAATAGGTCGCTGCTGAAACGGCTGCACCGATTAGTAGTCCGGTCGCGAGTAGTTGCTTATTTTTGAGAAGGCTCACAATTGCGGCAGCAATCAAAATGACGGCGATGACCAAGAGAAGTGCGGGCACATTTTTTTCATCGCGGAACTTGAGTGCCGAGGGGAAACCAAACAAGATGGCACCACGGAAAACTCCGAATGGTGTCCAGTTGCCAAAAATCGTTGTTGCTAAACCGATGTAGCCCTGGCCACCGGTTTGTCCTTGGCGATAGGTGCTGGTGAAAACACACGACAAGTACGCTCCACCGAACGCTGCTAATCCACCACTGATTGCCATCGCCTGATATCGCAAACGATTAATGGGAACGCCCAAACTTTCTCCGGCTTGGGGCGATTCGCCACTTGATCGAACGCGAAGTCCAAATCGGGTACGCCACAAAATGTACGCAGTAATGGGCACGAGCGCGATTGCGACAATGGTCGGAATATAGATGTCACTCACGAGACCGCGAAGTAAGCCCGCAATGTCGGGCAGAAGTGGGAGATCGTGTTTCTTTTCAATCCAACCCAACATGTCAGGGCTACGCCATGAACCGATACGCCCTCCAGATAAGAACGGCATGTCGAACTCACCGTAACCACCCTTGCCAGCAGGCGATTGACTTTCGCCGCCACCTTGTTGACCCTTAAAGAAAATGATCGACAAGTACTCGGTTGTGCCAGCCGCCAAGATGTTGATGGCAATACCTGACACGACATGGTTGACGTTGAAGCGCACAGTGGCGAGAGCGTGCAACAAGCCGACGAGCGATCCAGCAACGATCGCGAGTGCGATACCCGCCCACGAACCCCACTTCCAGGCCCCGTAGCCACCGAACCAAGTTCCGATAATCATCATGCCTTCGATGCCGATGTTGACAATTCCAACTCGTTCAGCCCAGACGCCAGCAAGACCAGCAAGCAAAATAGGCGTGGCAACGCGCAGGGTGGACGAGATTGTTCCAGAACTTGTGATGTCATCGGCGTTGGTGAAGAGTCGAACGATTGACAAAACCATCATGAAGCCCAATGACAAAGCAATGGTGCGTTGTCCAGTCGATAGCGACTTGAAGAATTTCATGCCGCCACCGCCACTGCTTCAAGGGCCAATGCGGCTTTATGTTGAATACGCCGATCATCCCAGCGTTTCACTGCTTCATTGATAATGACGACGGCTAGGACAATGATGCCCGTCATGATGGTGGTGATTTCTTTAGGAATGTCAATCAACTGCAGGCGACCTGATGCTTCACCGAGGTACCCGAAGAGCAGCGCCGAAATGAATATGCCAAGTGGATGGTTGCGGCCAAGAAGCGCAACGGCGATTCCGTTGAAACCTTGTTGTTCGGCAAGGTTGTTTTGGTAGGCATGAACATCACCGAGAAGTGAACGCATTCCGACGAGCCCGGCAAGCGCTCCTGACAGCAACATTGAAATCATGATCATGCGCTTTGGATTCACGCCAGTGACGCGAGAGGCACCGGGGTTTGCGCCCGATGCTCGTAACTGGAATCCGAACTTTGTTTTCCAGACCAAGACGTAGAAGAGAATAAGTACCAAAACTGCGACGAAGAACATTCCGTTCAAGCGACGATCAACGATGTCGGGAAACCATGCTGAAGTCGGAAGTTCTTTGGTTTTGACTAACAAGCTACCCGTGGTGCTTTCGACGCGAAAAAAAGAGTCAAAAGCCCATGCCACCAAACTCAGGGCAACGAAATTCAACATGATGGTTGAAATCACTTCGTTCACGCCGCGCTTCACTTTGAGCCACCCTGCAAAGGCTGCCCACAGTGCACCTGTCGCCATGGCGACGATAAGGCAGAACAAGACGTGTAGGGGTGCGGGCAAATGAATTGCCGCACCAGCAACTGCAGTCGCTAAAAGTGAGATTCGCATCTGGCCCTCAACGCCGATGTTGAAGAGATTCATTTTGAAACCGATGGCAACAGCAGATGCAGAAATCATGAGTGGTGTCGCACGGTTGAGTGCGCCTTGTAAGACCTTGGTATCTCCAGCGGCGCCGAACAGTGTTCGATAGGCCTCAATAGGGTCTTTGCCAGTGATGAGCAGAATGACTGCGCAAATACATAGCGCAACGAAAACTGCAAGGAGCGAACTGGCTGATGTCACAGCCATTCGCTGTAGGCGCTGATTTTTCATTGAGCTGCTCCTTGCACTTCGCCAGTCATATACGTGCCCAACATTTCGGGAGTCGCAGTAGCTGGATCAAGGTGGGCAGTGACGCGGCCATCGAACATCACCAAAATGCGATCAGATAAACCGATGAGTTCTTCAAGATCGGCAGAAATGAGTAGAACCCCTAAACCATTGTCGCGGGCATGGCGTAGTTCATCCCAAATTGCTGCCTGGGCACCAACATCGACTCCGCGGGTCGGATGAGCGGCGAGCAAGACCTTGGGGTCGCTCGCCATCTCGCGACCAACCACAAGTTTTTGTTGGTTGCCACCTGAGAGTGCGAACGCGGGGACCTGTTCGCTCGGCGTTAAGACTCCGAAGCGATTGATAATCGATCGGCTATCTGCTTCAATCCTGTTTCGGGAAATAAACGGACCGCTTGTGAGTGATTGATTTTCTTCGCGACCCAAGAAAGTATTTTCCCAGAGCGGAGCATCAAGTAGTAATCCTTCACGATGTCGATCAAACGGGATGTATGACAATCCCATGTTGATTCGATCACGGGTTTCAGTGTGTGAAAGTTCTTGTCCGCACACCGAAACTGAGCCACTCAAGATTGTGCGAAGTCCCAAGATTGATTCACATAATTCAAACTGTCCGTTGCCTTCAACTCCAGCGATTCCAACAATCTCACCGGAATGAACTGCAACGTTGATGTCTTCTAGCGCAAGTTTGGCGCCAACGATTTCTCCGGCCAGATTTAAACCTGTCACCTGGAGGCGGATATCAGTACCAATTTTCGTTTCACGGCCTGAAGGATCGGGGAGGTCGCTTCCAACCATCAATTCAGCAAGTGAACGCCGATTGACTTGCGATGGAGTGGTGCGTGCCACGGTGGTTCCTTGACGAATGACAGTAATTTCGTCGCAGTAAGCAAGTACCTCATCAAGTTTGTGCGAAATAAAGATGACGGTTGCACCGTCGGCAACGAGACGCTTGAGCGTGGTGAACAATTCGTCAACTTCTTGGGGCACTAACACTGCAGTTGGTTCATCAAGAATCAAAATTTTTGCGCCTCGATACAAAACTTTCAGAATCTCAACGCGTTGACGCTGTCCGACGCCGAGCTCGGAAACATTTGTATTTGGATCGAACGTCGCACCGAGCGACTTCATCAAAGTTTCAATACGTTCGCGAGCTTTTTTGAAGTTGATGCGGCCACGGCTATCAGTCGGTTCATCGCCCAAGATGATGTTCTCAGTGATCGTGAGATTGTCGGCCAACATGAAGTGCTGGTGCACCATTCCGATGCCGGCTGCGATGGCATCGGTGGGGGTTTTGAATTGCACAAGACTTCCGTTGACAGTAATCGTGCCCTCGTCGGGTTGATGCATGCCGTACAACGTTTTCATCAACGTTGATTTTCCGGCACCGTTTTCACCGACAATTGCGTGAATCGTTCCGGGTCGAACAAGTAGTTCGATGTCGTGGTTGGCGATCACGCCTGGAAAGCGCTTAGTGATGCCATGTAATTCAACTGCAAATGGATTATTTGATTGAGAGTATTCAGTCATGGCGCCCCTTGAAGTACATATCCCGTTATAGCAGAGAGCCCAGGTCATCGACCTGGGCTCTCGACTAACTAAATGCCTGTTACTGAATCAGGGCTTGGTTGGAACTTCAATTTTGCCGG
>WLMQ01000143.1 GCA_009700145.1 Actinomycetota bacterium | reverse complement strand
TGAGACCGAACGACAACTTTTTCGGTGCTTCACAGGCATTGACTTTGACTTTGGTCCCCCATGATTTTTTGCCGTTCTGATTGCGACCTTTAAAAGTCGCACCAACCGCCGGACCCGTCGCAGGAGCAATCCATTCGCCGCCTCGGTTCTCTGGGGACCATTCACCCATACGAGGCAGGTCGGACACCATGGCCCAGATTTTCTCTGGTGCCACTGAAATCTCACGCGTTACCGAAACTGGCAGTTTTGTTGACATGGGCAAAACCTAACAGACCTACACCCGGCAATATTGCTCTAACAATTCCCACAACAAGCGACGAACTTCGGGGGTGTCATTCTTCTTCGTACCTGATGACTTATGAATCGGCCACGTCTCACGGTCGCACCAGAATGTTCCAGAAGCACCAGGAAGTGCGTCAACCGTTGCTAACCAGGCAATGGTGTCGGCCCCTTCACGTGCCGAGCGCAAAATTGGCGCAGTCACACGACGAAATCCAGGAATGCTTTCTTGAACACCAGGTGTATCGGCCCAACCTGGATGCGTCGCGACAAATTCGGTTTCGAGAACGCGTTCGGCCCACATTTCATTCAGTGTTACCTGCACCCGTTTCGCAATCGCATACTGCTGACTGCCGTTGTACTTGTCAGCAGACATCTCGAGAGAAGCACCATGACGTAGGTCGGGTATTCCCTTTGTGTACATGCCTCCCGATGAGACTGTGACAACCCGTCCGCCACGAAGTTCTGACAACAACAATGAGGTCATCAAGTACGGCCCGACCACATGTGACGCAATGGTTTGTTCAATACCTTCCGGCGAAACCTCACGCGAATTGAGAAGGGCCCCTGCGTTATGGACGAGAACATCGATATGACTCGTCAACTTTCGAATGTCCTTGCACGCCCGTCGGACCGCTGCGAGATCGCCCATTTCAGCAATCACAGATTTAGGTTTTCCTGCCACACATTTGGGCCCGATTTCAGCAATCATGGCCGCCAACTTTTGGGGATTTCGTCCCACCAATATCAACTTGGCACCGGTGGGCGCAAGCAAGCGCGCAACTTCTGCTCCAAGACCCGAAGTTGGACCGGTGATGACCACCGTTTTGCCAGTCAGGTCAAAATCTGAGATCTCAGACCACCCACCAAGTTTCTTACGAATCAAAAAGCCGATCTTCGAAAAGCCCGGAACAACAGCGAGGTCAAGAAGCTTGCTCACGGTCGTTGAAATAGGCGTCGAAGAAGAAGGCATGTTCACAGATTCATTGTGACAGAGAAATTCTGAGAGTCGCAGTCGTACCAACAAGACGATTCACTAAGATTCAGACATGCGTCAATCCGTGACTTCAATGATCTTGAGTGTGGGGATCTTGGGCATGGGTCTATCGACTCTCGTGGCTTGCGGATCAAATGACACAACTCAAGAGGTTGCGACGACGCCCTCGTCAACGCCAGTCATTGAGACAACCGAGCCCTTGACTTCAGAGACTGTTGCGCCGTCATCAATACAAGAAGTGTCGGCAAACATCATCGGCACGCAAACAACTTTCTCACTGACTGCCGCACTCGCCGAGAGCCCGGTGGCTTTTTGGTTTTGGGCACCTGGTTGAGGCACTTGTAATCGAGAAGCCCCCTCGGTCGAGGAGGTCAGCAAAAAGTTCAGCGGCAAGATTCGCATCGTTGGCGTGGCCTGGAACGGCGACGAGAATTCATACCTTGAATTCATTGACCGTCATTCGTTGACCTTTGACAATCTTGATGACACCGTTGCAGTGATATTTAATGACTACGACATTCCGTCTCAACCAGCCTGGGTTTTTCTCGACCAAGATGGAATTATCGAAACCAGACTGGGCGGCATGAGCAAAGATGTGCTGGAAGAAATCCTCGCCAATCTGTAAGGCGCGCCTCTCAAATTGCTTGACGCGGTCGGCAGGTAGTTGAAACTCGTGATCTCTCACTATTTCTCGCTGGTCAGAGCCTCCACCAACAGTTGGAATGTGACATTCAACATCTTGACATCTATACGGAACGCCAATGTTGGCATGGCCAAAGCAGGCGTGACAGGCTCAAGGTATGCAGTTTGACATCGCAATTATCGGAGGTGGGCCCGGAGGTTCATCGGCCGCAATTTCAGCTGCACGCGCCGGTCTACGAGTGGTGTTGTTCGAAAAAGCTCCGTATGGCCGCGACAAAGTGTGTGGCGATGGCTTAACCCCACGCGCTATTGGGGCTCTCAACGACTTGAACATTGATCACTCTGCCGCACATCGCATTGATGGCCTCCGCATGATTGCTGGCAAGAAGCAGCGTGAATTGTCATGGCCAACCACCGATCGTTTCCCGCACCACGGTGCAGTGTGGCCACGAAAAAAGTTTGACAACTATCTTCTAGATATTGCTATTGAATCTGGGGCCGATGTTCGTTTCAACACCGAAGCATTGCCCGTTATTGAAGACGGTGTTGTTGTTGGCGTTGAAGTTAACGGCGAAGTGATACGTGCATCGCTCGTGGTCTTGGCAACTGGCGCCCAGGGTGCGGCAGCAAAAATGCTTGGCGCTGTTCGTGACCCCGACGAAACTTTTGGATTAGCCATTCGTGCATACGCTCCAACTCCTCGTCATGCCGAACGCCACCTTGAAGCATGTTTAAGTTTGCGCGACGAACACGGAACTCCAGTGCCTGGATACGGATGGATGTTCCCTGCAGGAGATGGCACGGTCAATATTGGTGTTGGTGCATTGAGCACTATGAAGGGTTTTAAGAAACTCAATCTCAATACGTTGCTCGATCAATACGCGTCAATCGTGCGCGAACCGTGGTCGTTAGGTGATTATGTTGACAAGCCCCGTGCCTGGCGATTGCCGATGAGTTGCGTACGTCGCCACGGGCCAGGTTGGGTTGCTGTTGGTGACGCCGCCGGATTTGTGAATCCGATGAATGGCGAAGGTATTGACTACGCACTCGAGTCGGGTGCGCTCGCAGTGAAGTGTTTCATTGATAATCCAGTGACCGCACCAAGATCATACGACACGCAGGTTGGTGAACGCTTCGATGCGTTCTTACGCACTGGCCGACGATTCAGTTTCATCATCGGTCACCCGTGGTTGTTACGCCCAGGTTTACGCGTCGCTGTCGGAACTCAAGCAGCAGCTGACATCACGCTTGCCGTGATGGGAAATTTGATTGACTCGACGACTCCGGGTGCTGCCGGCAAAGTTATGCGACTTGCCGATAACGCATTACGAATTGCTGACCCAATTCTGCGACGCACCCGCGCCAAGGCGTAAGAGCAGTTCGAAAAGAATTTGTCGGCAACTAAGCGTGCTGACCACCGGTATGGGCAAAAGTCTTACATGTAATCTGCCAACGCCCATCAAGAATTGATAACAGGAAGAAATCCGTAAACGAAAGTCCTCCCCAAAATCCTTCTTCTTTCACTGTTGCCGAAGCGGCCGTGCCATCAATCTGAATATCAACTATTTTTGCAGACGTTGGGTGGCCAGGCGACTCAACCATAAATGCAACAAAGCCTTCTTTGTCCATGTCGTAATCAACGCCGTCCATCGAACCAAACCAACGTGCGCTTTTGTGAAAGGCCTCGTTTAATTGGTCGGCGTTTCCGTTTCCGGCACCGTCGATATAAAGATTGACAACCCTCGTTATTTCTGTGGTGTCTTGGCTCATGGCATACTCCGAATCGCTCAAAGCGATCCACGGAGATGTGAAGGGCTGAGGCGAACCTTAATGACAGCCCATCAACTAAGCAATGAGTTTCTAGGCCAATCACTCAATCAAACAGCAATAACCCCGTGCCAACAGGCAAAACGCGTTCTACGACTTGCGAATCACGCCGTCTTTCACTGCGGCTGCAGCGACTGCCGGCGCCACACGCTCAACAATGGTCCTGTCAAACACTGACGGCACCACAAAATCTGGTGACAACTGAGCATCAGTTACCGACTCGGCAATGGCGATGGCGGCTGCCAATTTCATGCCTTCAGTGATGTCTGTTGCATTTGCGTCGAGTGCACCACGGAAGATTCCGGGGAATGCCAGCACGTTATTGATTTGGTTCGGATAGTCGCTACGACCCGTTGCCATAACAGCAGCAAGGCCATCAACCTGCTCGGGACGAATTTCTGGGTTCGGGTTAGCCATCGCAAACACAATGGGGTTCTTCGCCATTGAGCGCACATCGGCCGGAGTGATGAGATCTGGCCCACTGACTCCGACAAACACGTCTGCGCCTTTCATGACGTCACTAATGGTTCCCATCTTTCGTGACGAATTTGTATTTGCAGCAAACCATTCTTTTGCCGAGTTCATTTCACCTCGACCGGTGTAAATGGCGCCTACTCGATCGCAACCAATGACATCACCGATACCAGCGTTGAGCAAAATCTTGCCGATAGCAACACCAGCAGCTCCAACTCCGGCAATGACAACCGTGAGGTCTTCCATCTTCTTGCCAGTGATTTTCAAAGAGTTCCACAAAGCCGCCAAGGTGACGACGGCTGTGCCGTGCTGATCGTCGTGGAAGACAGGAATGTCAAGACTCGCACGCAGGCGCTCTTCAATTTCAAAACACTCAGGTGCTTTGATGTCTTCGAGATTGATTCCACCAAATGTTGGAGCAATACGTTGCACAAAATCAACAACTTCATCGGCGGTGCGAGCATTGATACAGATCGGGAAACCGTTCACCCCACCAAACTCTTTAAACAACAGGGCCTTGCCCTCCATAACGGGCATTGCGCCCTCTGGGCCGATGTCACCAAGTCCGAGCACCGCAGTTCCGTTGCTCACAATGGCAACGGTGTTTTTGCGAATGGTGTACTTATGGGA
>WLMQ01000142.1 GCA_009700145.1 Actinomycetota bacterium | reverse complement strand
TGTCATCATCAAACGTCTCGCCGATATCAAACGCACCGAGTCAACCTTGGCCGCCGAACGAATGAGTCTGCTCGCCGAGCTCTCGTCAATACGCCCAGCCGACCCCGAGATCACTCTCATGCGCGACGGCCAGTTGTCTCGACGCGAAGCCCGCGACACCCTGAATCGCCACAGCACCATCGACACGGCTCCCGTATTCGGTGACGCACTCAGCACCGGTGATATCAGCGTGGCTCACATTGACGGACTCTCACGGGCCTTCAAGATCGTCGGCGACAAGCCCGACGCACTCATTGAACGCCTGCCAGCACTCATCAATGCCGCAACCCACATGAGTGCCGACGATTTTGATCGTCACGTCAAGAACACTGCCAAGGCATTGGTATCCGACGGTGGGCTGAGCCGACTCGAGCAACAACGCCGCGAAACCCACTTCAAAATGTGGAACGACGTCGACGGGAACCTACAAGTTCGTGGTCAATTTGATCCCGAACGAGGAGCGATCTTCCAAAACCTCGTCAGCCAACGCGTTGAAGCCATGTT
The DNA here is from genome assembly GCA_009700145.1 of Actinomycetota bacterium. Classification (GTDB taxonomy): domain Bacteria; phylum Actinomycetota; class Acidimicrobiia; order Acidimicrobiales; family Ilumatobacteraceae; genus Casp-actino8. The sequence goes on along the minus strand of WLMQ01000142.1, from coordinate 4,342 downwards.
CCATTCAGGTGACGGCGACGTACGTCTTGACATCGCTCCAGGTATTGAACCAAATCATCACCGCAATGCCTTGTCGATTCTTGAACTGGTTCGAGGTGCTGGCTCGTCGCTTGTTGACGGCGATCGCCCAGTGCGGGCCGAGCTTGTTGTGCACATTGATCTTGAAACTTTGCAAAACAAAGTCAAGGCGCACAACGACATAACGGTTTGCCGAACCAGTTTCGGAGCCGACCTTCCTATCGAGACCATCCGACGCATCGCATGTGATGCCGACATCATTCCGGTGGTGCTGAATGGTCCATCGGTTCCGATTGATGTAGGACGGTCCAAACGATTGGCAACCGCCCACCAGCGCCGAGCGCTCGAATCAGCCCACGAAACCTGTGCAATAGATGGTTGTGTTGTGCCCTATCACCACTGTTCAATTCACCATATTGATTACTGGGAAAATGGTGGGCCGACCGATCTCAACAACCTGATTCCACTTTGCAGTCGACACCATCACAAAGCCCACGAAGGCGAATGGAAGTTGAGCCTCGACCCATATAACCGTCAGCTCACCGTGAATTATCCGTGAGATCGGTGCTAGACCGTTTGGTATGTCAAAGGTACTCAGATTGATGACAGGCGTGCTCGGCATCTCGGTCGTGGTTGCGTGCGGCTCAAGTAGTGATGAATCATCGTCTTCGGTGGCGCCATCAACCACTCAGTCGATGGCAACAACAACTGCAGTCTCGACGAGTACTACGACGACGTCAACGACCACCATGCCAATCCAACAAGCACAATCAATGATCTTGTTTGACTTCAATGATCAGAACGATGTCTCTGATTGGTTCAACCAAAACGACACCGTCATGGGCGGGGTATCCGATAGCGCCACCACCTGGGTTGATGGGCATTTAGTTTTCTCGGGCAACTTATCGCTCGACAACAACGGCGGATTCACCTCAACCTTCGGACCGATCAATGACCAACTACCAACGCTGATTTCAGGTGCCGAGGCCATCGTCGTGACGGCCCGTGGCGATGGGAAGACCTATCTCATGCAAATCAGAAATTATGACAACACGCGTTACATCCAGCGTTTCACAACAGTCGCCGATGTTGAACAGGACTATGAATTACCGCTCGCAGACTTTGAATCTGTTGACTGGCGACTCTCGGTGATCCCGAACGCCGCACCCATAGACACCACCACCATCGCTCAGCTTGGTTTCTACCTGCTTGATAAACAAGTCGGACCATTTGAACTAGCAATATCAATAATTCGTACCAACGTCGAAACTTAATCGGTCTGGATTTACTTCTTAGCCATTCAACAACGCAGCAAATTGGCGACGCCATTCAACCGAGCACTTGTCGGCCTGCACCGATACCAACGACGTTTGGTCAAGTGGCAACACCGTGTCAAAGGTTTCGAGCATGCGCTTGTCTTCAGCACCAATCATGAAGTCGAGGCGCAACACTTCGTCTGACGGAATCGCAAAGTCATCACTGCGCCACACCACAAATGTGAAGTAACTCGTGACATCATCAATCGGTGTCGACACCAACAACAAGATGTGTGACAACCCAGTGTCGTACTCAATCGTCGAACGGCAAATCAACGGCAAGTTGAAACCAGAACTCATCTTGCGATGCACGACTCCGCCCGACTGTCCACTTGCAATTGCACCGACCGATGCATTATTGGCATTCACTTCATACGAGTACCCAAAGAAGTGATCATCAAGCGGACCGAGTTCAACTTTGGGAACACTGGTCTCTTGCGCACGACCAAATGAATTGACATGCACAAACGGGAAGTGCGTGATGTCTAAGAAGTTGTCGACCATACGCGTGGCCGAACACTGCCAAGTATCAACGGGTGTATTAAGACGACGGAACTTCGGGTCGTTATCCCACGGCATGTCGGGGATCGGCGCCTTGGGAGTTCCGATGCACACCCAAACCAATCCGTAACGATCTTGGCAACCGAAGGGCTCAATATGAGCCTTTGGTGGAACCGGAATACCTTCGGTCGCTGACGGCACACGCACACACTTGCCGTCTTCAGCAAATTCCCAACCGTGGTACGGACACACCAGGCAGTTGTCTTTGACGTACCCAAGGCTCAACTTTGCTTCACGGTGGGTACAACGATCGGGCAATGCACTCACGGTGCCATTGCCATCGCGCCACACCACCAGGTTGCGCCCAAGCAGCTTGGCCGACACGGGTGCCGCCATCACATCAACCGATCGTGCGACCGGATACCAGAAGCCCAGAAGATTGTCGTTGTCGCAAAGAATGCTCGTCATGTTTTTGAGCCTAACCTGTATAACTATGACCATTTTCCTTATTCGGGGCCAACACATCATCACGATGAATGCGCAACGAGAAGTTCTGACCGACGCCGCCGTCGCAATTGAAAATGATCGCATCATTGCTATTGACAACTTCGAAAAGTTGTGCGTCTCACATCCCAATGCGGTCATCGAAGGCAACCCTCGGGCCGTCATCACCCCAGGCATGATCAACGGCCATCAACACCTCACCGGCGATCGTCTCATTCGCTCAATGATTCCCGACACAATTGACTCACAAGAAGCGATCTTTGGTTGGGCTGTACCAACGCACAGCAGGCATACCGAACGCGATGATTACTTAAGTGCGGTGCTCGCACTCAATGAAGCGTTGTGTCACGGAATTACAACAACAGTTGAAGCCGGAACCGTTGGCCATCCAGCATCGGTGCTTCAGGCACAACTTGCAATGGGTACTCGCGGCACGCTTGGTAGTTGGGGCTGGGATGTCGAAGATGGTCCCTTTGCCGGAACCGTCAGCGAAGTACTTGATCGTCAACGTGAAGTGATGCATCTCACCGCAGATACTCCCCTCATTGATGGTTGGGTCACGCTAGTTGGACATGATTTGATGAGCGACGAACTTGTTACTGCTGCGTCACAACTTGCACGCGACAACAACACCCGCATCACGTTTCATATTTCACCATCGTCGGGCGACACCGCCTCGTATCTTGCTCGTACTGGCAAACACCCCGTTCGTCATCTGTACGACCTCGGAGTTCTTGGCAGTCACGTGTTACTTGCACATGCAGTGCACCTGAATGACGACGAGATTGATTGCATCGTCGAAACCGACACCGCAGTCGCCGTATGTCCGTGGGCGTATTTGCGACTCGCTCAAGGAATCACTGCCGCTGGTCGTCACGACGACATGCTGAAGCGCGGCGTACGGATATCGCTCGGGTGCGACGCTGAAAATGCCGGTGACGCTGTTGACCCCATTCGCAATGCCGCGCTATTTGCTGGTCTCATTCGCGACCGCCACATGGACCCGACCCTCATGAGCGCGGTCGATGCCCTGGCCCTGCACACCATTGATGCCGCCCGCGCCATTGGTATGGCCGACAAGATTGGGTCACTTGAAGTGGGCAAGCAGGCCGACCTCGTGGTCTTTGGCACCGACGGACCCGAATGGCTCACCCGCAGCACCGAACCCATCTTGCAACTGATCTGGGCCTCAAGTGGCTCGGCGGTCGATGACGTTTATGTGGCCGGAAAAGCCGTTGTCAAAGCAAAGAAGTCGACCCAGATCACGGGATCAAGTTTCACCGACATCGTGGCCGAAGCCCAAGAACGCATGACGTTCCTCGCCGGACGCTAAACACAAAGAACTTTTCAAGATTTTCCTGAAATCTTGAAACGTCTCCCTGATCTTGGTGTGATTGTCAGACCAAAATTTGGGCTCGGTGTGTTATCGTCGGCTCATGACCTACACGTCTTATAACCCAGCCGACGAAGCCCCCAAGACTGGGCAGTTCGTCCCCAATTACCCCAATACCTTGATCTTCGTCGACCTTCCGAGTGACGATCCGGCCAAGACCGCTCGCTTCTATGCCGACCTCTTTGGTTGGGTTGTTGAGGGTCGCCCCGAGGGTGAATTCCACCGTTGCGTGCCTGGCCAAAACTTCATGTTGGGCGATGGCACTCAGAGCGCTGTTGGCAACTTGCACCTCGGCATCTACAACGTCAATAACGCTCGCCCGCATCCAGATCCGGCCGGTGTTGAGCCCCGCGTGTTGTCACACAAGCACCGCCAAGGTCGCATTTGGATTTTGGTCAGCGATGACGACAACCAAGAGCGTTTGCTCGATCGTGCCGAAGAACTTGGTGCAACCATTTTGTGGCGCAAGCACTACTGGAAAGAATTCAGTGGCTTCAATGGCGCATTCGAAGATGCTTGGGGCAACGAAGTCATCTTGTGGACCAAGGGTGGAGACAACCCCGACATCCCAAGCGACTACACGTTTGAATGATTTTTTAATTAATACATT
>WLMQ01000141.1 GCA_009700145.1 Actinomycetota bacterium | reverse complement strand
CAGCACGGGCGTGAAGTCCACCGAGGCACCCTGTTCGAGGCCTAGAAGTTCAACATGCACTTGCTGGCCTTCGGCCACACGGACCTGCTTGCCACCGGTTGCGATCACTGCATACATAGCGAATAGCGACTCTACCTGCTTCAACGACGTTAAACCAACGCCTTGGTCAGGACTTATCTGCTCAACGCTCATCAGTTGAGCAGATCGTGGTTCACGAGCATCCCGCGACCCTGGCATTCAGGGCACTGACCTGCGAAGTTCGTCAAAAGACCCTCACCAATTCGCTTGCGGGTCATCTCAACAAGTCCGAGTTCAGAGATGTCAAATACCTGAGTTCGGGTCTTATCTCGCGATAAAGCGGTCTTGAAGGCCTCAACAACCTTGCGGCGATTGTCCTTGATTTCCATGTCGATGAAGTCAATGACGATGATTCCGCCGATATCGCGCAGTCGCAGTTGATGAGCCACCTCGTCGGCAGCCTCAAGGTTGTTCTGGAAGACGGTTGCTTCAAGATTTGAGGTACCCACATTGCGACCCGTGTTGACGTCAATCACGGTCAGAGCTTCGGTGTGCTCGATGATTAACGAGCCTCCCGACGGCAACCACACCTTGCGATCAAGCGCCTTGTGGATCTGCTCGTGCACATGGAACTTCTCAAAGATCGGGAGTCCCTCGTTGGCTGGATCGAAGTATTCAACGCGGTCGGCAAGTTCGGGGTTGAATGCCTGCACATACGAATGTACGTCTTCGAACAGCTGATGATCGTCAATGATGACGCCGCGATAGTCAGAGTTGAACTCTTCGCGAATCACGCGCACTGCGAGCGGCGGCTCGCGATACAACAAAGTCGGCCCGCCGGCTTTGGCCGCCTTTGCTTCGATGGCGTTCCACTGATCAAGCAGACGCGTCATGTCGGCGTGAAGTTCATGTTCGGTGGCCGACTCGGCTGCCGTTCGCACAATGAGTCCGTGCTCGGCTGGCTTCACACGATCGAGAATGCCGCGCAAACGCTTGCGTACATCATCGGGCAAACGCTTCGAGATGCCGTAGGTCTTTGAATTCGGAATCAACACCACGAAACGTCCCGGTAAGGAAACTTCTTGAGTGAGACGAGCACCCTTGAGTCCAATCGGATTCTTGGTGACCTGACACACAATGAGTTGCTTGCCCTTCAGGATTTGTTCAATCCGAGGTTCGCTATCAACAATGTCTTCGGCGTCATATTGCACGTCGCCGCGATAGAGCACGGCATTTTTAGGCGTGCCAATATCGACGAAAGCCGCTTCCATTCCGGGCAAAACATTTTGCACCTTGCCGACATAAATGTTGCCGTGAATCTGCGCGACATCATCAGCCAGACGGCTCACGTAATGCTCAATCAGACTTCGGCCTTCCATCACTGCAACCTGTGTGAGATCGTCACGAACCTGAACAGCCATGAAGTAGCGACCGATTGGACGTCCGTTGCGCTCGCGTCCTTTGCGACGTTCAATAACAGCCGCATCTGAACGCTCGTTGTTGCGCTCATCCGACCCACCGCGTCCCTTGTTATTGCGACGACGCTTCTTCTTGGCATTGGCTGACTCGCCCGTCGGAGCAGCAGTCTCACCTGATGCGGGAACACCTTCAGCAACAGCGTTCTGATCGACTGTCGAACCATCTTCGGTTGCAGCGTCTTTGGATGGATTCTTTTTAGCGTTTTGCTGACCCTTGCCCTTGCGCTGGTTGTTAGGACGAGGTCCACCTGCACGAGTACCTCCGGGCATGGTCACACCAGACGGAGTAGAACTTAATGGCGGAGTCGCCGGCACTGAACTTGGTCGAGTGTCGCCGATTTTGGGACGTGGAACCAAAGCCTCAGTCGCTGCTTCAACATCGGCGCGACCTTCGCTCATTCGCTCGGGCAACTCAAAGTCATCTTGCACGCCAACAACTGGTACCGGCACATGAGGCGCATCGTCATCCGACGCGTCATCATCATCGCTGAACTCGTCGGCATAGTCGCCGTCGTCACTTAACTCATCGTCAAAGTCACCATCATCGTCGTCGTCAAAATCTTCATCGTCGTCAACATCGTCAGAATCCGATGTTGCGCCCTGCGGGCGCGGACGATTACGGCCACCTCGTGACCCACGACGCCGCTTTTTATGGGCGTTGTTGGCACTGGCACCTGATTCGTCGTTGTTGCCGGTTTCGCCGACTTCACCAGTGTCAGCTGAATCGATGATCTCGCTGTTGGTTTCTGGTTCGTCGACCGGATCCGTAAATAGGGGTTCGTTCATGATGATGTTCCTTTCTCATGCGCTCACCGAAGTGTGCGCAGCGCGGCCGGTGAGCACGTCAACGCGCTCACCGTCTCGCTCAATCCATTGGTTGATACGAAGTACCCGATTGAGGTGATCCCAGGGATTAATAGGTGGATCACTTTCAGGCACCAAAACTTCGACTAGCTCGGTGGGTCGAATCCCACGACCCGAGGTGGTGAGAACTGCAACGATTGCGTGGCCAACGGATTCACCAATCCAGTCAGCCGGTAACGAAGACATCAATTCGGCGTCAGCCGAACGGAGTTCCAAAATTCCTGGACGAATATTGTCCAAGTGTTTTTCTCCCTTGCGTTCGCGCGTCAACAGCACCTCAGCGCTGTTATTCACACGTTCAATGGCGGACGCAATATCTGGTCCACCATCTGGCTCTGCGACCAACATGACCCACGTTGTCGCAATAACACCTTCTTGCAAAGAAACCTCAGTGCCGGCACATTCGCGAATGCCAGTCACGCTCATACCCACCGGCAAACTCGTCGAAAGCCGATCAGCAATCGAATCAAGTTGGTCGGCGGTGACTCCTGATGCTGGATCAAGAGTGATGTCGATCAGTTCAATCAAAGATTCGGCACCGGTGGGAAGTGCCAAACCAAAAGCCATTTTTGGCCGAGGAGTAAATCCGACTGACATCGCGACGGCGATTCCGGCCTTGCGCATCGTGCGCTCCCACATATGGGCAACGTCGCGGTGACCCGTGAAGCGAATCTTGCCCAGTTTTGAATAACTCACGCGGATCTTCATGGTGCACCCACGCTTGATTTACTGCGCAAGGTGACAGGAGTAATTCCGCCGCGTGACAAATCTTGACCAGTCCCCTGGCTGCCGCCTGCTGGCGGGATAGGCGACGCAACGATGTGCTCAAGTCCGTCACCTGTGCACACTCCACAGTCGTAGCACGGAGTCCAGCGACAATCTTCAAGACCGAACTCATTTAATGAAGCGCGCCAGTCTTGCCACAAGAAATCTTGATGCAGTCCTGCCGACAAGTGATGCCACGGCAGGATTTCTTTTTCGTCACGATGTCGGGTGATGTAGAAATCGGGGGACAATCCTTCGGCCGCCATCGCATCGAGCCAACGATCAAGCTTGAAATACTCTGACCACTCCTGGAACACTCCACCGTCGCGCCACACGCGCTCAATGACTGCTCCGATACGTCGGTCGCCACGACTTGCCAAACCTTCAGCTAACGACGCTGATGGGTCGTGCCACTTCACATTGACACCCTTGGTTTTGGTTGCGGCATCGCGTACCAAACCAATTTTACGACGCAGTTCAGGAACACTGTTCTGCCCAAACCATTGGAAAGGAGTGTGTGATTTAGGGACGAATCCACCAATACTCACTGTCACATTGGCTCGTCCAGTATGACGTTTACCGACAGCGACACATCCGGCCGCCAGTTCAATAATGCCTTGCGTATCGATGTCGGTTTCGGTGGGCAAACCAGTCAAGAAGTACAACTTGGCTCGCGACCACCCCGAAGCAAATGCTGATTCAACGGCTCCGTACAGATCTTCTTCGGTAATGAGTTTGTTAATCACTGTTCGCAAACGCCACGTGCCAGCCTCGGGAGCAAAGGTCAATCCGCTACGACGTCCACCCGCAACTTTGGCCGCGAGACCAACAGTGAAAGCGTCAACGCGTAACGACGGCAGGCTGACCGTTGGTGCACCACATGCGGTCGGATCGGGAACGATTGACGAAATGACTGATTCGATTCCACTGAAATCGGCAGTGGACAACGATGTGAGACTCACTTCGTTGTAACCCGTACGTTGCAATCCATCAACAATCATTGAGCGAACTTGTTCGGCTGGACGCTCGCGTACTGGGCGCGTGATCATTCCGGCTTGGCAGAATCGGCAACCGCGAGTACATCCACGGAAAACTTCAACAGCAAGACGGTCGTGCACTACTTCAGTTATTGGAGCAAGTGGATGACGCGGATAGTCCCAATCACCGAGATCAGAGACAGTGCGCTTCATGACTCGCTCGGGAACACCGGCGTACAACGGCTTGATTTCGCGAATGTAATCGCCGTCGTACTCGACGCTGTATAGCGACGGTACGTAAACGCCCGGAATTTGCGCGAGGGCTTTCAAAACTGCGAGGCGTGACCCTTCGGTGCGTCCCGACGCTTTCCACTCACGAACAACTTCGGTGATTTCGCCGATGACCTCTTCGCCCTCACCTAAAACGGCGACATCGATGAAGTCGGCCATGGGTTCGGGGTTGAAGGCGGCATGGCCACCGATCATGACGATTGGATCGGTCGGAGAACGAAGTTCGGCCCTCACTGGGACTCCCGCGAGATCGACCATATTGAGCAAATTCGTGAAAACCAGTTCGGACGACAAGTTGAAAGCCAGGATGTCAAAATCTTCGGCGGCACGATGCGAGTCGACCGAAAAGAGGGGAATCCCCCGCTCGCGCATCAGGGCCTCAAGGTCAACCCAGGGCGCGTACGTACGCTCGGCTACGGCGTCGGGGCGCTCATTCAGAATCTCGTACAGGATCTGCAGCCCTTGATTGGGCAGGCCGACCTCGTACACATCGGGGTAAGCGAGGAGCCAAGCCACT
>WLMQ01000140.1 GCA_009700145.1 Actinomycetota bacterium | reverse complement strand
TTCGGATTGGCGCAAAACTGGCGACACGATCGCGGTCAGCGCCGGCAATCAATGCGAGTGGTTCGAAAGCGCAATGGCCTGTGCTCACGGGGGCTGCACGTATGTGCCAGTTAACTGGCACTGGTGCCCCGATGAACGTGCCTATGTCTATGCCGACGCCGAAGCAAAGGCGATCATTGTGGATCAGCGATTTGATGCGACTGTTTCGACGTCTCTGAAAGACGATCGAGCGAAAAGCCTCACACTTGTTGTTGGTATCGGTACTACTAGTGATGCAGCAGTTCGCAGTGATTCACGCTTTATTGATTTTGAAACGGTGCTGTCGCAAGCAAGTGCTGACGAGCCTTCCGATCAAATGCTTGGCGGCCCGATGTTCTACACATCAGGTACCACCGGGCGTCCTAAAGGAGTTCGCGGTGCATTGTCGGGCGGTATGGCCATGACACCCGACATCATGAAGTTCATCGCCGCTGGTTTTTCGAACTTCTTGCCGATCCCCGGGCGAACCATGTTGTGTGGACCGTTTTATCACTCGGCTCAATGGGCCTTCTCGTTCTTCCCGATGATCGGTGGATCGACAACCGTCATGCAGCACAAGTATGACTCGGCAGCAATGTTGCAGATGATTGATCAGTACTCATGTACAAATGTGCATCTAGTGCCAACGCAAATGAAGCGATTACTGGATTTGCCGGCTGAAGTGAAGAACGAATTTTCGGGAGCATCGTTAACGACTGTGTGGCATGGAGCGGCACCGTGTCCACCGGCAGTGAAGCGGGGACTCATTGAGTGGTGGGGTCCGAAGATCACCGAGTATTACGGAAGTACTGAAGGATCAATTATCTCGACTGTTTCTTCAACTGAATGGTTGGCCAAAGGTGGCAGCGTCGGTAAGCCACTCGACTCTGTTGAAGTCATCGTGGTGAACGATGAGAGTCAGCGAGTTGCCCAGGGTCAAGAGGGCACGTTGTATTTCAAAAACAAAATGGGCAACGACTTCTCGTACCACAATGACGAAGCCAAGACGCGAGATTCGCATCTTGAGCCTGGTGTCTTTACAACTGGCGATGTTGGCTACATCGATTCCGATGGCTATCTGTGGTTGTCAGACCGCAAGATTGACATGATCATCTCTGGCGGAGTGAATATCTACCCGGCCGAGATTGAAGGCGTGATCTCGGCGCACCCCGCAGTTGAAGATGTGGCAGTTATCGGAGTGCCCGATGAAGATTTTGGCGAAAGCGTGAAAGCACTCGTTCAAGTTGCAGAAGGAGTGACTGCGAGTCCTGAAATTGCGCAAGCGATTATTGCGCACTGTCGTGAATTGCTTGCCGGGTATAAAGCCCCGCGTTCGGTTGACTTTGTGCAACACATTCCGCGCACTGGAACGGGCAAGATTCAAAAGCAACCATTACGGGCACCGTATTGGGAAGGTCATCAACGTCGTATCTAGTTAATTCCAGAACTATTGATCGCAACCAATGAGACAATTGAAAGAGGACGATATGGGATCAGTTGATTACACCCGTTGCTACCACCAAGGGATTCGAGTTCCGAATCTTGAACTGGCAATGAAAGAACTTGGCGAATCATTGAGCGTGACGTGGTGTGAACCCCAAGAGCGTGAGCAACATGTGTGGACGCCAGCAGGTGGCGAGCAAACCATTCCGTTGAAGTTCACGTACTCTGCCGAAGGCCCGCAGCACATCGAACTTCTCGAAGGTGCACCAGGATCAATCTGGGATGGACGAACGAATCCGGGTATCCATCATGTTGGTGTGTGGAGCGATGATGTCAAGGGTGAAACCGAAGCACTCGTTGCCAAAGGCTGGACATTGGCTATGGCCCAAGCTTCGCCCGATAAGGGGTATGGGGCATTCACGTATGTGCAGCCCCCGAGTGGCTTAATCGTTGAATTGGTGTGGAGCGCAATCAAACCAATGTTTGATCGTTGGTTTGCCGGCGGACCGCTCGGCTAGTGATTGAGTGTGTTCTCGTCTCGTTGGTGTGAGCACCACGAACATACGCTTCGGACATGACTACAAATAGCGGCTTTTCCGCAACCTCAACAACCGATGAAGTTTTGGCAGGTATTGATCTGCAGGGTCGCCGCATTTTGGTGACGGGTGCATCAGGAGGTCTCGGGCTTGAAACTTCTCGATCGCTTGCAGCAAAAGGCGCGATCGTTGTCATGGCTGCTCGTGATCACGCCAAGAATGAAACCGCTGCTGCAGGTATTCGTGCGGCTCATCCCGATGCGAAACTAGAGAGTCTGATTCTTGACTTGGGATCGTTGAAGTCGGTGCGTGCTGCGGCTGCTGAGTTCATGTCGCGCAACGTTCCACTTCATGGTCTGATTCTGAATGCCGGAATTATGGCCACGCCGCTCGGACACACCGTTGATGGATTTGAGCAACAGTTCGGAGTCGATCATCTTGGACATTTCTTGTTGGCTCGAGATCTGTTACCGCGACTTGTTGAGTCGGCGCCAGCACGAGTGGTTGTTTTAAGTTCGGCCGGTCACCGAATGGGCGATATTGATTTTGATGATGTGAACTTTGAGCGTCGCGATTACGAACCGTTCTTGGCCTATGGGGCTGCCAAAACCTGCAATGTGTTGCATGCAGTAGAGATTGATCGTCGCTATCGCGATCAAGGCGTTCGTGCTTTCGCAGTTCACCCTGGTGTGATTCATACCGAACTGAGTCGATACATGACCGAAGAAACTTTGACGTCGTTGATTTCTCGTTTGTCTGAACGGCCAACGGCCATGGCTTGGAAGTCGCCCGAGCAAGGTGCTGCGACATCAGTATGGGCGGCGACATCGCCGTTGCTTGATGGTCGCGGTGGCGAATATTGCGAGGACTGCAATGTGAGTGCAGTTGTTCCTGACGACGAGCTTGATGATGGGGGAGTTGCGGCCCGCGCAGTCGACCCCGCAAGGGCGACCGCGTTGTGGGCTTTAAGCGAAAAGCTCGTCGGCTGATTTTTAGAATCAGCAGATTTGTTAAGGTGTCGCCATGGCCACGATTCTCGCCCATATCAAAGTGAAGCCCGGGTGCGAGGCGCAGTTCGAGCAGATCTCCAAAGATCTGTATGGAGCGAGTCACGGTAGCGAACCTGGTTTGTTGCGCTATGAATATTGGCGGGGTTCAGAACCCCAGACGTACTACACGCTTTTGGCGTTCACAGATTTTCGGGCGTTCATTACGCATCAAACGAGTGCGCATCACGAAGTTGCTTCGCCGCTGTTAGGGACGGTATTGGCGGGGCTGAAACTTGAGTGGGTCGACCCAGTGCAAGGTGGATCTGAGTTGCCGCCCACCGAAAATCAGGATTTAAGTGATTCGCTTGATGAATTAACTCGGTCGTATGCCAAAAGATTTGCCGCGCAAGTGGCACCATGGTGGAACGAAGTCCGCTAACAATAAGATAACTAATTCATCAACTGTTCGGGGGAACAACATGACTGACATGATCGACCGAGATTCGGAAAAGACACCGTGGTTTTTAAAAGGCAATTACGCACCGGTTTTTAATGAAATCACTGACACCAATTTGCGAGTGACTGGTTCAATTCCGAAGAGTTTGTCGGGTCTGTATGTGCGCAATGGTTCAAACCCGAAAGATGGTCAGGCTGGTCACTGGTTTTTTGGTGACGGTATGGTTCACGGAATCCGCCTTGAGGGCGGTCAAGCGAAGTGGTATCGCAACCGCTATGTGCGTACCCCGAAATGGGAAAAGGGTCTTGATGCGATGGATCCCGAGACCATGTTCGATCCAACGGCAAGTGCAGCCAACACCCACGTGCTCGGACACGCTGGTCGTATTTGGGCTTTAGAAGAAGGTCACTTGCCTTGGGAACTTTCGCGAGAACTCGAAACCATTGGTAGTGAAGATTTCGGTGGAAAACTGAAGACTGCATTTACTGCCCACCCAAAGTTGTGCCCCGAAACCAATGAATTGCATTTCTTTGGTTATTCAGCAGTCGCTCCATTTTTGACCTATCACGTACTAGATGGACAGGGTCAGTTGGTGCACACGGCAGACATCACTGTTCCGGCCGGCACGATGATGCACGACTTCATGATCACCCGCGATCATGCAATCTTTATGGACCTTCCCGTGGTGTTCAACCTCGACAAGATGGCAGAAGGACTTCCGCCAATTGGTTGGGATGACAACTACGGAGCCCGAATCGGAATCATGCCGCGCATGGGAACCGATAAAGATGTGCGCTGGTTCAATGTTGACCCGTGCTACGTTTTCCACCCATTGAATGCTTATGTTGATGGCGATGAAGTGATTTGCGATGTTGGTCGTCACGAATCAATGTGGCGTGGATCAATGGACAGTTTTGAGCCGTGTTACATGTATCGCTGGGCATTCAATATGAAGACTGGTGCTGTACGTGAAACTCAAATCGACGACTGGGCCCATGCCTTCCCACGAGTGGATGATCGCGTTATTGGTTTGAAGCACCGTTATGGCTGGGTTGCTGGTTCACGTCCTGGCGCAACCGGAGAAATGGGTGAGCCTGGCGTTGTGGCACGTTACGACATGAGTGACGGATCAAAGATCATTCATGATCTTGGACCGAACGCTCATCCTGGCGAATTTGTCTTTGTGCAAGATTCGGCTTCGGCCAACGAAGACGAGGGTTATGCCATGGGATTCGTTTACGACGATGCAACCGACTCGACCGACTTGGTCATTTTGGATGCCAGCGATCTCGCGAAAGCGCCAATCGCTCGTGTGCATCTTCCGCAGCGTGTGCCATTCGGCTTCCACGGAAGTTGGGTCGACGACTCCACCATGTGAAAACCTCTGAATACCAGCGTGATTCTGGTGTGGATTTGTTGCGCTATACGCAATTAATCCACACCAGAATCACGATGGAGTTTGGGAAAGTTGGCGAACGTAGTCG
>WLMQ01000014.1 GCA_009700145.1 Actinomycetota bacterium | reverse complement strand
TCACCGTCTTCGGGACCATAAACCGGTTCGAGCGGAATGCCCGACATCGTCTGATATTTCTCATCACGAACTTTCGAAGCGTCGAAAGCCTTCTGCCATTGTTCACGGGGGTTCGTCACGCCTCTATTCTGACGACTGCCAGCCCATTTCCCCCACTCGAAAGCGAATTAGCGGGGCTTCAGTTGCCAATTTCACGCTCGGTGCGCTCGCTCTGAGGCAATGCACACTCGGCGGTTCCCCCGGGCATCCGGTCGCGGTTCTTTGCTACCCATCGGTAAACAACTCCAGCGATCTGTTTGATGCCCGGCACCAATAACAGGTAGCCAAGTACAGCCCAGCCCCACTTGCCATAGATCAAGACGCGAGCGACGGCCACATGAGCCGATGTCACTCGGCCGCCTTCAATCAGCTGCACCGCAGTTTCGCATTGTTCTTGCGTCAGGCCCAGATCAGCGAGATCAGATCTCTGCCACGGCTGAATACGCGGATGTCGACGAATACGACGTTCGATGAATCGCACACAGCGCGTACAAAAAGCACAATCGCCATCAAAAATGAGGAGAGGTGTTGGCTCAACTATTGACGGCGAACTCATAGCGCAATTGTGCCATCAATTAGGCGCTGATCCTCAACGTCTGAATCTGGAAGGGTGCGAGTTGTATGGCAACGATTCCATCACTGATCGAAATCGATGGCGAATCCAACGGCTCTTCTAAGGCATTGCACTGCACAACTACACCTGACGGTCGCGAGATACTCATTGTGCCCGACGTGCTCGCTCCCCTGGTTTCCCAAAGTCTGACCACAAGGTCTCCCGAGCCATCATCGGCTGGCTTCATGACACTGATGAGGGCTCCACGAACATCGAGTCGAATTCCTGCGCTGATCGCGGCCGGGGTTCCTGTCATCAATCGATATGGGTGAGCAATTTTTGCACTTTCAATTTCAATTGCCTCAACATCACCAGGACTTTGATCGATGTACAACGACCATTCAACGCGTTGTCGTCCGATATCTGCTTGTGGATCAGGGAACTTTGGAGAACGCAGCAATGTCAACATTAGAGCGTTGCCTCGTACGTCGTACCCGCGCGGTCCATCAGCCAAAATTGAGACGCCACACCCAGGTTCACCAACATGAACATACCGATGCGCACAAACTTCAAATTTGGCAACATCCCACGATGTGTTGTGATACCGGGGACGCCGCACGTGACCGAATTGTGTTCCGCATGTTGCCTCACGTGACAACACGGCAGTCGGCAACTTCATCTGCAGACGATGTTCAGATTCGCGCCAATCGGCATCAAGCGCCACATCGAGTCGAGAGGCTCCAGCCGCGAGAGACCAACGAACTTGAAACTTTGAAACTTGCGTGGCGAAATCGGCAACAACAACAACACGCAATTCAGATGCCAACTCAACGCGTGGACCACGAACAACTTCAACAGCGATCTCTGGCGAGTTCGCATCAGCCATATCAATATCCCATGCGTCATATTCGGCAGGTGTGTCTCGGCGAAGCACAAATGAACTCACCCGATCATCACCTAAGAGGGAGCGTCCCGATTGGCAATCTCGGAGGTCAATCAGTTCACCCTTCGAGCTCCATTTCACTTGCATGATTCCGTTAGTCAGTTCAAGCACACCCTCGGTTTCAGTACATGAAACTCGGGCCACATGCGAAGGAACTTCGCTCGAGAAATTGTGCGTTCCCGACATTGCTGGCACATCTACCCATTGCGCCACACCGTTGATATCAACAACGCCAGAAAGTGCAACTGGGGCTGGATTCATTAACCACGTTGAGCCGTCAGTTCGTGGACTCAATACCGAATCTAAGAGTTGCCCGACTTCTTGAGCAACGGCTGCGTGCTCGGCCTCGGCATCATCGTGCACCCAAGCAATTGATGAGCCTGGAATAATGTCATGAAATTGCTGGGTCAGAACTCTCTGCCACAGACCATCTATTTCGTTAACTCGTTGGCCAGATACTGCCGACCAAACCTCGAGTTCATGCAACAGGCGCTCACTATTTCGATTGCCTTGTTTTGTGCCGAGTTGCGAACTGTACGTACCGCGATGTTTTTCAAAATACATTTCGCCAACCCAAGTTTGTGCCTGACCGCCATACTCGCTTTCGGCGTCAGCAAAAAAGTTCCGAATCTTCCCAAACGAAACTTGTGGCACACCTTCAAGATTGTTTGCAAGCCGCCCTCGAGCAATCATCGTTTGAGTTGGACCACCACCACCATCGCCGTGCCCGAACAACACCAGTGATCGAGTTGAACCGACATGATCAGCAAAATTTCTTTCGGCAAACCGCAGTTGCGAAGGGGTTAATAAGGCGTTGTACGTATCCGCTGGGCTGAAGTGTGTAAACACGCGAGTGCCGTCAATGCCCTCCCACCAAAACGTGTGGTGCGGAAACTTATTTGTTTCGTTCCAACTCAGTTTTTGCGTAAAGAACCATCTTGCGCCGCCGTGCTGCACAATTTGCGGAAGTGTTCCTGGATAACCGAAGTCATCTGGAAGAAACGCTCCGTCACAACGAACCCCGAACCACGATTCGAAGGCTCGCTGACCGTAAACCATCTGTCGCAACAAACTTTCGCCAGTTGGCAAGTTGAGATCAGTTTCAACCCACATCCCACCCACTGGTTCCCACTGCCCTGATTCAACGAGTTTGACAACTTCGGCAAAGATGTCCGGGGCATCTTCACGAACCCATGCGTAATGCCGGGCCTGACTATGACTAAAGACGACATCCGGATTTTTCTTCAACAAATCAACGGCATTGGCAAAAGTGCGGACTGCCTTACGTCGTGTTTCACGAATCGGCCATAACCAAGCCGTATCAAGATGAGCATGCCCCGCCGCAACAATCTGATGCGAATGACCAGATGCCTCTCGGCCTAGTACAACCTTCAGTTCATCCAATACTGCCGATGCAGTTTGCGAAACTTCGGCAACATTGAGAGCATTGCCAGCTCGCTCGAGCGCCGCGAACAACCGCGCGCGTTGAGGCGAACTTTCTTCGAGATCAATTGTGAGATCAATTGCCGCGTGCAAAGCCACTGCCAATTCATTGACACCTGCATCAAAAACCGCAATGTCGGCACGACGCAATTGATACAGAGGAGATTCGCCCGATGTTGCTGGATCACCGAGTGGTGTCGGCCCATAACCAAAGACATGACCCGCAATAATCGGAGTTGCCGCAGCCTCAATCCATAGTTCAATGATTTCACCCGCAACGCCCATCCCTAGATGGATCAGTCGACGGTCTGGCTGAACTGCGTGCACAATTTTCCCGTGCCGATACACCAGGCCCTCAACTTGAAACCCATCACCTCGACCATTGAACCCGAGATCAATTTCTGCAACCAACGGCTGTCCATCACAATTGGCCGGAACAGTCGCCAACAATTTGAACCACACAGTGTGCCAAGCCTGACCCCAGCGTGTCCCTATAGCGAATGGTGACAAGGCGAGACTCTGCGCTTTTTCATAAGCGACCGTTTCAAATAATTCAACTGACGCGAAGACTTCACAGGCGATTGAACTGTGTGTCACGAATGGCCGCACGCGTTGATCAAGTAGACGACGTGCTCGTTGCATTGCTGGTGCCGTGACCCGATGTGCCATAGGTATTTCCTTTACAACGTCGGCGCAATGCCAATTGTTGGTTGAACCATACGCATACTCGCATCAAACCCCGACTCATAAGGCAGCCAGCCGTTGCGATCGGGCCAGACCAACTGCAACATGTCACCAACTTTGCCGCGGTTCCACTTCACTCCCGTCGTAAACAAGTGCGCATGGGCCTTCACGTCAACGGTTGAAAAGATACAACGCAACTCGTTATCAAGTAGCCCGACGAGTGGCACATCACGGGGAATCTCAACGCCCGATGTCACTTGTTCAATTACTAAGTCAATGAGTCCCTTAACTGCAACGGGCGCCAAACCAAAAATAACGAGGTCCGGAAATGAAAAGGACTGATTGAGGCCGATGGTGTAGGCGTAGCCCGGCAAAGGCGGGTCTGAATCGGGCACTGCCGCGACTGGTTCAAGCGCCCAGCCATTGGTCTCAATCATCCACTCAATCTTTTCGGCGTGCGGAATCTTGAAATCAGGAAGATCGATGTTTTCTGCCACACAAATAGAGTGCCACACGATCAGGTAGCCAAGCGCACTTGCGATACCGTGAACGGCGATGTATCGATTTCTTTTTCGACCAAAATGGATCGGCTTTCACTTGCTCTGCATTTTCGGAGTCGTCTTAATGGTCAATTTGTCGTTGTGGCAGTTCCACCGCTTAGACGCCCGCAAGACGTTTAATAGCGAGGTCAAAGAACGTTCCAGCCTGAGCATCGTTGATGTCAGCACACTTGATGCTTCAGACCCGTTGTCGGTCGAATGGCGACCCGCTGGCGTCACAGGCACCTACCTCGCCGACGAGCAGGTGCTCATTCTGAATCGGAGCCAAGGCGGCATTGCCGGAATGAACGTTTTGACTCCCCTGTTACTTGCCGATGGCCGAGCCATCATTATCAACCGAGGTTTCATTGCTTTAAGTGCCACTCCTCCTTCGGCGCCAACTGGACCCGTCGAAGTCGTCGGCACGTTGCGTGCCAGTGAAGAGCGCACAACAGGTCAAGCAACTGAAGCAAGCGGCGAACTCACCGAATTCTTCCGTCTTGATATCAACCGTCTCCAGCAACAAATTGACCCCGAACTCATTCCAGTTGCTTTAGTCGCCGAGCGTTCGCAACCGGCCGACAGTTCGGTGCTTGCACCCGTCAGCCCACCAGAACTCAGCGAGGGTCCCCATCTTTCATACGCCATCCAATGGCTGATTTTTTCAACCGCAGTCATTGTTGGTTGGGTACTCGCAGTGCGCAAGTCAATTGCTAACCGCGCTCTAACTGCGCCATCCGCCTGAACTGTTCAACGACATCTGGGCTGTGGTGGCTTGCATCAAGTGAGCGATAGGCCGTTTCAACATTCACGCTGATTCGCCCGGCTTCCCCCCAACTGGCGAACGTCGATCCAGTCACCGACATTTCACGAGCGATATCGCGCGCTGCATCAAATGCATCCATTCCTGATTCAAACCTTGACGCTGCGCCTTGTTCGATAAACGACAAATAATCGCGCACTTGAACGACGCCTTGTTTATCGGTGACCGGACCATGTCCAGGAACCACAGTTTCAACATCCATGCCCAGCATCAGATCGCATGCGGCAATCCAATTTGAAAGCGGCCCCGCCCACACGATGGGTGTTCCGCCAATAAAGAGAACATCACCCGTATACACAGTGCGCGCATCAGGAACATAGGCAATCACATCACCCTTGGTGTGTGCAGGACCAACCTCGATGAGTTCAATCAGTCGTCCACCCACTTCTACATCAAGACGTACATCAAAAGTACGGGTTGGCATTTTCATGTCGATGTCGGCAAAGTCGAAGGCTCCAAAGAAACTGCGGAACAATTCACCAATCTCGCCTGGCGCGGCATTCAGCGCTGCCAACATCGCCGGGGGCACTTCGGTCATTTCGTGCGCGGCTGCTGTTGAAGCAATGATTTCGGCGCCGTCAACAAGTTGATTGCCATAACAATGATCGCCATTGGCATGAGTATTGACGAGCGAACGAATGGGTGCCGTGCGCGTAAACGGTGCAAGCCTGTCCAGCATCTGTTGCGTCAACTTCAAGTCAAACAGAGTGTCAACGAGCAATGAAGCTCCATCACCGACGACTAGCCCAGCATTACTCCAACCCCAACTTCCGTCGGGTTGCACATAAGCCAGGCAACCGTCAGATAGTTCAATCAGTTCAGGAGGCTTCGGCCGACCCGTCATACTCTTCTACCTTCCCCGTCGGCCCGCACCAGCGACACGACACCGACTCGAGGTCGTCCAAGAGGATCTTTTCGTCCTCGATTGCCAGTTCGCCACCAGTTGTGTAGTGATAATAAGCCGAGGTTCGCTGCGTGCGAACAACATCAAATCGGGTCAAGTTTCCGCACAGGGTGCAGCGATAACGAGTGGACATACTGCGACAGTAGGGCAAGCAACCAAAATCTGAACAGTCTGCGGCTTCACTTCTCGTAAAGACTTGACACCCATAAGACTTGACCCTCATAAGACTTGACAGGGAACATTTGTTCGGAAACACTCTGAGGGTGCAGAAATCATTTGACGATATGGGGACGCCGCTTTGCGATGTCACTTTTTGCGTCATTGACTTCGAAACCACTGGTGGTTCGGCCGAACACGATCGCATTACCGAAATTGGTGCGGCTAAATATCTCGGCGGCGAATGCATCGGTACTTTTCAGACGCTCGTGAACCCTGGGTGCGCCATTCCACCGTTCATCACGATCCTCACCGGCATCACCGAAGCAATGATCATGCCAGCACCCCGTATTGAGTCGTTACTTGGCACGCTCAGCCATTTCATTGGTGACTCAGTCATCGTTGCGCACAACGCTCGCTTTGATGTCGGCTTTTTAAATGCTGCCCTCATTCGTGATCAACGTGATCCCCTCGCTAACAAGGTGATCGACACTGTGCCACTCGCCCGCCGACTTGTTCGAGACGAAGTCAGAGATTGCAAACTCGGAACTCTGTCGGCCCACTTCCGTTTTGCGCACCAACCAAGCCACCGCGCCCTCGATGATGTACTGGCAACTGGAGACCTGCTCCATCTTCTGATTGAGCGCGCTGCGGGCTTCGGAGTCCTTGGACTCGACGACTTAATCGCTCTCCCCAAACTCGGTACGCATCCCCAAGCCGCCAAACTTCGCCTCACCGAAGATTTGCCCCGTTCACCAGGTGTGTACATCTTCTCCGATGTTGCCGGACGACTTTTATACGTCGGCAAGGCCACGAACTTACGCCAACGCGTTCGCAGCTATTTCAGTACTTCTGAAACTCGCCGCAAAGTTGGACCAATGTTGCGACAAGTTCATGGCGTTGACTACATCGCGACTCCCGATGCACTCACTGCTGAAGTACTTGAAATGCGCCTCATTCAACGATTGCTGCCGCAATACAACAAGGCCGGAACCACGAGTGACAAATACTGCTACGTGCGTCTCACTGTTGAAGAAGAATGGCCACGACTCGTCATCACGAAAAATCCCGCCAAAAAGGGATTACATATCGGACCGCTCACCAGTCGCACTGCAGCACGACTTGTTGTTGAAGCAATTGAGTCAGTAGTTCCACTACGACGTTGCACAATTCGTATGGGCCGAAATTACTCAGCGCCGTCCGATGCGCCCGTATGTTCGGCTGCACAATTAGGCGTCGCATTGTGTCCATGTTCTGGCACTGCCAGCCCCGATGAATATGCCTCAATCGTTTCTTTCATCACCCATTCGTTAAGTGACTCTCCCTCTGCTCTCTTTGCGCTTCTCCACGAACGAATTAGATCACTAGCAGCCGCGCAAAGATTTGAAGAGGCCGCCGAAATGCGCGACCGTACTCAGGCATTAGTGCTTGCGCTCAACCGCCAACGTCGATGCGACCAATTGAGATCAGCAGGTTCGGTGAGCATTCGCTCCGGTGACATTCATTACGACATTGAGTCTGGCGTCTTGGTCAATACTCGCCGCGAAGATCAACTCTTTAGCCCGATCGCCGCACATCACAGCAAGGTTCTTCAGGGTGTCGTTGATTATCTGCATCCACACCAGCCCGAAGCTCTCGAAAGCGGGCCACTTCAACGTCAAATTTTTGACGAAGTGATGTGCATCGCGCGCTTCTTAGATGACGAAGCAACGCATCCGGTTCTTGAAGGGTGCAGCGGTCATTGGGCTTCTCCCGTTCAGGCTGTTCCCGAACTCCGCCGACTTGATTTTCATCGGGCCGCCTAGTTTTTCAGACAGCAACGCTGTGCAAACCGAGACGATCAATACTGAAAACTTTCGCATGTCCGTCTGAAAATTCTTGGCTCAATAACTCTGCGATTTTCTCGGCACCAGATTGGTCAAAAAATGCCGCAACTGTGGGACCAGACCCCGACAACCACGATGAGATTGCTCCAAGTTCAAGCATGCGGTTCATGACCTCGCGACACTTCGGTGTTTCATCGAGTCTTTGGTCTTGATGCAAACGGTCGGTCATTGATGTGCGTAACAATTCAAGATCGCCGGCCACTAATGCGATCACCATCTGCGTTGATCGGGCAATGTTAAAAACTGCGTCGGCCCGATCAATGTTTGCAGGCAAGGTTGAACGACTTGACGCGGTTGATGTTTGAAAAAATGGAACCCACGCAACAACTCGAATGTCATCAAGAACTTCAGTCGCTACTGGCACTGCAATTTTTGATTGAGGTGAAGCAGTAACGATTCCGCCCATCACACTCGCCGCAACATTGTCGAAATGACCTTCCAATTCAGCGGCGATTCTGATGATGTCGTCACGGTGCTGTGTAATAAAGAGCGGAAGATCCTTTTCATTAACACCAGCTTTTTGTGCGAGCCCAAGACATGCGCCGCCGACACGAACGGCTCCCGAGAAACCTAAACCCCGTCCGGACGGAATAGGTGAATCAACCCACAGCGCACCTTGGCCACCAGCGTGCACAAAAGCATGCATCGCCGGATGACCATCACTTACCGGTTCGGTTTCACCAATCGGACACAGAGCAACAGTGGCATAGAGCGACAATGCCATTCCAAAGACATCAAAGCCCGGGCCGAGGTTGGCTGAGGATGCGGGAACGTGCACAGCCAAATTCATCGCTGCACGGCCAGAAGTTTCTAAGCGCCAAATTCGGCGAGAGCTGCTTGCGATTCGGCAATGAGTTTTGTCAGTGTTTCGTTGGCTCGACCCGAATCAATTGATTCGGCGGCCATTGCCACGCCTTCTTCAAGCGAACTTGCGACGTCGGCGACGACCAAGCCTGCGCCAGCATTCAGCACGACGATGTTTCGATGAGCGCCTTGTTCGCCAGCCATCACTCGCCGCACCACATCGGCGTTGAATGCCGGCGTGCCGCCGGTCAACTCTTCCGAAATAGCAGGAGCCAATCCTAAAGACACGGGCTCAACCGAAAATGTTCGCACTTGTCCGCCGCGCAGTTCAAGAACCGTCGACGGTCCAGTCGTTGTGAGCTCATCAAGCCCACCACCATGCACGACCCACGATGACTTCGAACCATGAAGTCGCAGCGAGGCCAACATTCGTTCGGCAACCAATGGATTTGCCACACCAATTAATTGGCGCTTGACCCGACCTGGATTAGCCATCGGTCCGAGCAAGTTGAAAACTGTGGGCACGCCAATTTCGCGACGCGACGGTGCCGCAAATCGGAATGCTGGGTGGTAACGCGCGGCCAGACAAAATCCCATACCAGCGCGGTCAACACATTGCTTGACACCTTCTGGCGACAACTCAATTGCCACACCTAAGGCTTCAAGTACATCGGCAGTGCCACATTGCGACGAGGCAGCACGGGCTCCGTGTTTACACACCGGCACACCTGCGCCTGCAACAACGATGGCCGACATCGTGCTGACATTGATCGAATGACTGCGATCGCCGCCGGTACCCACGATGTCAATCGCCCGCTCACGAGTGGCATCGTCGAGTGGAACCAAAGTTGCTGCTTCAAGAACCGCGTCAAGCAAACCTGAAAGTTCTTCGGGAGTTTCACCTTTGGCGCGAAGCGCGACAACAAATCCGATGAGTTGAGCTGGCGTTGCCGAGCCCGACAAAATATTGGTCATCGCCGCACGGGCGTGCGCTGCATCAAGGTCTTGGCGATCAAGCAGCGACGAAATCAGTTCAGGCCAACCACCTATTGATTCAAGAGTGATCTCAGAAGTCTGGGGTGCCTCGGCCATGCGTTTGAGGCTAGCGAGATGTACCAATGAGTACGACGGTCAGGCAATGCGCCGGCGCTGGCGAATCAGACGTCGACGCTCGCGCTCGGTGGCTCCGCCCCAAACACCAACTTTTTCTCGACTTGCTAACGCATGCTCAAGACACGAGATGCGTACATCGCACCCGTGGCAGACCATTTTCGCAATATCAGCCTGATCTTCGGTTTCTGGAAAGAACATTTCAGGGTCTAGACCCCGGCATGATCCCAGCGAACGCCATATGACTTCCATTGGATTCCCCCAAGTGACATCGCTCCGATAATCGCAACGACTTCTCTTAGAGCGAGACAATAGAAGGCTCTTGTACGTTTGTGAATAGGCAAGTTCAAATATCGCTCTGACCTGCCCTAATCGGGAGAAAAAGTGTGGTCAGTTGCGTAAATCGTTGAGGAATTCAGCCAGGTTGACCGGCGACAAGGTGATTTCTTCCAAATAGTCGGGGTGAGTACAGGCCAATACTGCCCCGCCTTGAGCCAAGGCTTCAATGTCGTCTGATGAGAAGGCGAACTGCAGATAATGCACCGCCGCGGTGATGTAATCACGGGTCAATTGACTCTCATGTTGAGCTTCGGTGATTGCCACGACTTCACGACCATCAGCCAAACGGAAAACGATTGAACTCTCGATACCGACCAACTTTGGCAACCACTCTTGCATTTGTTCTTCGCTCGTCAATTCAATGAACAACGTGGCGCACAACTGTCCGGGTTCAGGAATCATCGGATTGTAGATGTCGATCTCGCCTTGAATTTCTTCGTCGGTCGATAAACGTTCAACACGAGCCATTTCTTGGATCTGATAACGAATCGTGTCACGATTCTCAAACATCACCGAAATGATCGTGCCAAGCGACAAACGACGACGTTCTTTGAGTGCAATCACTCGATCTTTAAATTCGGGACGCTCACGCTCGTAGGCGCGCACATCAGCGATATCTGACAACGTTAGTTTGCGGGGGGAAAGTTTGCGGGGGGTCAATGTGTTCATGACATTCTCCAGTTTTAGAAATTACTTCAGGGGTTGTTCTTCAGGAATTCCGTAGGCACGTGCAACCAATTGAATGGGGTGCAACGACACGCGTCCGGTTTGTTCGTTAATTGCTCCGTTGGCCAAATGACAATCGCCAGTCACGACATCACTGTCAGCCTTAATAATTTCGGCACCAAGTTTTTGACCAATCGGAATGGAGAGTTCGGCATTTTCTGCACGAAGACCCCACATGCCGTCGATACCCGAACACTGTTGAACGAGTTTGATTTTTGCGCCGGTGAGCTTCATCAAATCGCGGCTCTTCAATCCGATATTTTGCGCTCGCAAGTGACACGGAGTGTGATACGTGATGGTCTCGGGAACATCGCCATTGAATTCAGTATCTAAAGCAGTGCCATCGGCCTTATGAATCTTCATCAGGTATTCGCTGGCATCAAAGGTGTGGGCTGCAACGAGTTCGGCATCGGGGCCACCTACGTAGTCGAGATAGTCCTTCTTTAAGACATATCCACATGTCGGCTGAGGCACCACAATGTCGTTGCCTTTACGCACGGTGTTGGCCAGTGCCTTGACATTCTTCTCGGCGATCTTGGTGAAACTTTCGATGTCGCCACTGTGCAAGAACGGGGCGCCACAACACTGCGTCGTATCAGCCAAAGAACATTCAATGCCATTACGTTCGTACACCTTGATGAGGTCGTGACCGACTTCGGGAGCCTGGTACTCAACGAGACATGTTGGGAAAAGTGCAACGCGTCCCTGACGCTTGCCAATCTTTAGCTTGGGACGGCGGTTAAACCACGTTGTGAATCGTTGCTTCGCAAAGGGCGGCAACACGCGTTCACTGGAAACGCCCGAAGTGGCTTCGATAGCTTTACGAACAAGTGAACCTGGCTTTGCACCCATCATTTTGTTCATGAGAGGAGCAGTCTTGACGGCAACTTTGCCAATCAAATCGGTGTGGCCCATCACGTTGGTGGTGACCTTGTCACGCAGTGACACTTGGTCGTTGGTGTGGCGCATCGCATCGGCGCGCAGCATCAAACGTGGGAAGTCAAGCTCCCATTCACTTTGCCCAGGAATGTAGGGGCAGTTGACATAACACAATTTGCATTGGAAACATTCGTCAATGACTTGGTCTTGTTGAGCCGGGGTCAAACGCCCAGCATCTTGATCTTCGTGTTGATCAATGAAATCAAAAAGCGTCGGAAACGATGTGCAGAACTTGAAGCACAGTCGACAACCGTGGCACAGATCGTAAACACGAGTGAGTTCGTCGCGTACGTCTTTCTCATCGAGATACTTCGGATGCTTGGGATCGTAAGTAATCGTCATAGGGATATCTCGTTCAGGTTGATATTGCGGAATTAGAAAAACACTTCAGAGCAAGTTGGGGTGCTCGACATAGGTCGAACACCCCAACAGCTTTCACTCAGACGAAACTCAGAGTGCGTCGAGGCCCTGCTGGAAACGACCAGCATGGCTCTTCTCGGCGCGAGCCAAAGTTTCAAACCAGTCGGCGATTTCGGCGAAGCCTTCGTCGCGAGCGGTCTTGGCAAAGCCTGGGTACATCTGGGTGTACTCGTAGGTCTCGCCGGCGATTGAAGCCTTAAAGTTGGCGTCGGTTTCGCCGATGGGCTCACCCGATGCGGGGTCGCCAACTTCGGCCAAGTAATCGAGGTGACCATGTGCGTGTCCGGTTTCGCCTTCGGCGACTGAACGGAACAATGCAGCAGCGTCGGGGTAACCCTCGATGTCTGCCTTCTGTGCGAACCACAAGTAACGACGGTTGGCCTGGCTCTCGCCGGCGAACGCCTCCTTGAGGTTTTCGTGAGTCTTGGTGCCCTTGAGGCTCATGACATTCTCTCTTTCATGGGTTGTTGATTGTTAACTTGCTGAACTTCTTGAACGCGATACTTCACGCCCAAGAAACCTTTTCAATTCAGGCGCATCTTGCGCAGGAACCATGGAACAAAATTGATGTTGAATCAACGGCGAATCCGTCAAGACCGTCAATGCTCAGGTTCTGCGAATCTGCGACATAGACATCACGCACATCGCCACACGTCTGACACACAACGTGATGATGATCGTCAACATTTGGATCAAAGCGCACTGCGCCTGCACCAACATCGATCAACCGCAACTCGCCCATCGAGGCCAGATCGGTCAAGGTTTGATAGACGGTGCGCAACGAGATGCCCGGCATTTGGACACTGGCTTCAGAAAATAGGGCATCGGCAGTCGGGTGCATCGTGTTGCCATGCATTAGACGGAAAAGTAACTGCCGCTGCGGAGTGACCTTCAGGCCATTGGCTCGAAAAGCTTCGGTGAGCTCGGTGGGTGATTTCACAGAGCGAACCTTAGTGACATCCCCTGCTAGTTAGCAATTGATGCAGATTAGCAATTCGTGAAATTTGTCTCACAAGGCACTCTGAGACTGCAGCAAGTACTCTCGCCATGTGCCTACAGAGTTATCTCCCGACCTTTTCGATCGACCAGCCATGCGCCAGCGCTTGGCGACTGAGCAATTCGATGTCGTGGTCGTCGGCGGCGGAATTACCGGCCTCGGCGTGGCACTTGATGCCGCCTCACGGGGATTACGCACGGCTCTTGTTGAGCGCCACGACTTCGCTTCTGGCACATCTTCAAAAAGTTCAAAACTGATTCACGGCGGCCTGCGTTATTTACAACAAGGTGAAGTTCGTTTGGTTTATGAAGCGCTATACGAACGTCAACGCTTACGTCGCAATGCACCGCACTTGGTTTCGCTCCTTCCCTTCTTGCTACCGATTCTCACCAAAGATGGTCTTGTGTCGCGCAAAATTGCGCGAGCTCTCGGTTCGGCATTGTGGATGTACGACATCACGGGTGGCGCACGTATCGGCAAAATTCACCGTCGTTTACGCAAACAAAAAGCGTTGGCACACATGCCAACGATGCCGAGTCAGCGTTTGGCTTCGGCCTATATCTACTACGACGCACAGGCTGACGATGCTCGACTATGCATCACTATGGCGCGTTCTGCTGCTGACCACGGCGCAGCGGTGATCAATCAGTGCGCAGTCACAAATATCTTGCGTTCAGACTCTGGACAAGCCTCCGGGGTTTCGGTTTTGTGTGACGGTGAGCAATTCGATGTTCGCTCCCACGTCGTTGTCAATGCTGCCGGTGTTTGGACCGATGCAGTTCGCACACTTGAAGAAGGCATCGATCCCGACACCATTCGCCCAGCCAAAGGTGTTCATGTCACCGTGCCGTGGGAAAAAGTTCGCAATGACATCGCAGTCATCATTCCCGTCCCCAAAGACAAGCGCAGCCTGTTTGTTGTTCCCTGGGGTCCAAAGCCCGATGGAACGTTTACCCATACATACGTCGGTACGACCGACACCGACTATCAGGGTCCAGTGGATGATCCACAGTGCACGAAAGACGACATTGATTATGTGTTGCGAGCGTTAAACGCCAGCGTCACTACCGATATCACCGCTGACGATGTCACTGGAGTGTGGGCCGGGTTGCGTCCACTCGTCAAACAAGTTAATGCTGAAGAAGGAACCGGCAAAGGTGGCAAAGCAGCACGCACCGCCGACTTATCACGCCGACATCTTGTATTCACAGGTGATTCTGGCATTATCACCGTCACCGGTGGCAAGTTAACGACGTATCGCGAAATGGCTCAAGACACCGTTGACGCCGCATTGAAAGTTCTTGAGAAGAATTCAACGACAACATCGACAAGTATCAAGAAGTGTCGCACCAAGAATTTGAAACTTCACGGAGCACGGGGTTACAAAGAACCGCGGGTTGAAGGTTCGGCCGAAGCACATCTTGCGCATCGCTACGGATCTGATGTCAATCTCATTCAAGAATTGATCACTGCCAATCCGCAATTATCCGAAGCACTCATACCAGGCCTGCCATATATTAAGGCCGAGGCCATCTATTCGGTGGTCCATGAAATGGCTCTGACGCTCGATGACATTTTGTCGCGCCGTACGCGTGCTTTGCTCTTTGACCGAGAGGCAGCTCGCATTGCTGCCAAGTCAGTCGCTGAACTCGTTGCACCATATGCCCGATGGGACGAACAAAGAATTGAACAAGAAGTGCACGCCTTCCAAGAAATTTGCGTGCACGAAGCAACGATGGGCACCTTGCCCGAGAATGAATTGTATTCCTGAGCGGAGAACCACATGACCGGCAAGACTTTTTCTCGTGAGATCACTTCACCCTTCGATCTCATTCAAGATGCGCAATCACCCGCACGAAATCACTTAGCGCACGCCACCATTTCGCTCACCAATCAACAGGTTGCTGATCTGCAAAACATATGCGAGACAATCACTGCTCCGATCGAAACCGCTCTTGCTAGTCGCGATTGGTGGCCGCTCACAATGCATTGGGCTCTGGCGGGCGAAGTTCCAACACGCGCTGCGGCAATTTGTCGACCCACATCAACCGAACAGGTCTCACATGTGTTGTCGTATTGCAACGAGCACCGCATTCCAGTGACTGCCGCTGGCGGACGTAGTGGTGTTTGTGGCGCTTCCATTCCGCTTTATGGCGGAGTCATTTTGGATACCACTGCAATGCAAGGTGTCGTCGCCCTCGATGATGAGTCCTTAACGGTTGAGGTTTTACCTGGAACATTCGGACCCGATTTAGAAGCCCACATTCAGTCTTTGGGATTCACCGTTGGCCACTATCCACAAAGTTTTGATATCGCGACTGTTGGCGGTTGGGTTGCTTGTCGCGGTGCTGGCCAATACTCAACTCGGTACGGCAAGATCGAGGACATGGTGGTTGCGCTCGAAGTTGTACTTGCCGATGGCAAGATCATCAAAACTGGTGGCTCTCCTCGTGGCGCAAGCGGGCCAGACCTCAATCAAATCTTCATTGGCAGCGAAGGAACTCTTGGCGTCATTACTCGGGTATGGCTCAAGTGCCACCCTGTTGCCACGCTTGAACGACGTGCCGCATTTGGTTTCGCGACATTCGAAGATGGCCTTGACGCTTGTCGACGAATTATGCGACGCGGAGCAACTCCTGCAGTACTTCGTTTGTACGACGCACCCGAAAGCCAACGCGGTCAAGGTGGCGACGGAGTGGTCTGTGCACTTCTTGTCTTAGATGAAGGAGACATCGCATCAGTGACGGCGTCGATGAACATCGTTGAAGAAGAATGTCTCGCGACAATCGGTTGCATTCCTCGCGATATCGAAGCAGTCGAACGTTGGATGCACCACCGCAATGACACCAGTGCGCTGCAAGCGCTCACTAAAAAAGGTTTCGTCGTTGACACCATGGAGATCGCTGCGCCTTGGTCAACCCTTCCCGCGATCTTCAATGCGACCCGCGAAGCGATGCTGAAAGTCCCTCACGCCCGTTCATCAACTTGCCACTTGTCCCATAGCTACATCGACGGTGCCTGCTTGTATTTCACATTCGCAGCCAATCCCCCGGCTGACGAAGTTGAAAAAACGTATGTGGCGCTTTGGGATGCTGGTAGTCGCGCAGTTCTTGCCAACGGCGGGAACCTCAGCCACCATCACGGTGTTGGGATGAACCGTTCTCGTTTCGTGCAAGAGGCGCTCGGCTCGGCTTTCGGCGTGCTGGTTGCCATGAAAAACTCGCTTGATCCGCAAGGCATCTTGAATCCTGGCAAGATGGGACTACCCCTACCCGACTATTTGGAGGCAGCGCAGTGGCCATGAGTTCGACTTCGTCAAGCTCAACTCCGTCTCGTTGGGACACTCAGGCAATTAAGTCTGGTGCTTCGGTCGCATTAGTTTTTGCAGTTCCATTTTCAATCGCCGCGCGAATTTTCTCAGACAGCGCCATTGCAGTGATCTTGTCGCTATGTGCCGCGATCGGATTCTTGTTAGGTGCAGCAGTTGCCGCTTGGCATCAACAACGACGCACGCCGCTTACTCATGCCATCGCGACAGCAGCGCTGAGTTACATCATTCCGCAAACTGTCTTTGTCATCGTCAAATTGGGGCGCGGTGGAGAAGTGCGATGGCTTGGTGTGTTTTTCAACTTGACCGTCACCTTGACCGTCGGAGTAATTGGTGGCTTTATTGGTTCAACGATGCAAAGAACCGGCGCCGCACCTAAAGGTCGTCGTTCATGAGTTCATTAACGAGTTCATCAATTCTTGTTGTCGATGTCGGCACGAGTGGATTACGTGCCGCGGTCGTTCGGCCCGATGCGACTGTCACTGCTTTGCATTATCGCGAGTTCGCCCCAAGTTCACCGTTCGCTGGTCTTGTTGAGTTTGATGCCACAGAAATGGCTCGTTTAGTTCTTGAAGTTGCGCACGCATCACTCGCCGAAGCCGGCGCGGTCGCCGCAGTCGGCATCACAACTCAACGCGCATCAACAATTCTTTGGGATCGTTCGACTGGCATTCCTCTTGGCCCTGCTTTGGGTTGGCAAGATTTACGCACTGTTGGCGAGTGCATCATGGCTAAAGCCGAACACGGTTTGTCACTAGCACCAAATCAAACTGCAACTAAAGCAGCGTGGCTCCTCAAGACTTATGTGGGCGATGAACAAGCAATTGCCGCGCGCGCTCACGATTTGTGTATCGGTACAGTTGACAGTTGGATTGCGTGGACACTCTCGCAGGGAGCACTTCACGTCACCGATCACAGCAATGCCGCCGTCACCGGACTTGCTGATGTCTTGTCTCATGAAACCATCAGATGGCACGAACGCGCGTGCTCGGTATTGGGCGTACCCATCTCGATGCTCCCCACTCTTGTTCCATCATCAGGAATCATTGGTACTGCATCCGCGCTTCCTGGTTCTCCACCCATTGCAGCAATTGCCGGCGACCAACAGGCGTCGCTCATCGGTCAATCATGCGTTCGTCGAAATATGGCCAAGTGCACTTTTGGTACTGGTGGCATGATGAACGTGTGTCTTGGTGACAACAAACCCACCTCATCTGAACGCGGACAGCACGGAACTTTTCCGATCGTCGCATGGACCCAAACAGATACTTCGATCCAAGCACAAAATCAGTCGTCAACTAGTCAACGAACATCATGGGGCGCTGAAGCGATCATGTTGTCGGCTGGAACAAATATTGAATGGCTCCGCGACGATATGGGTCTCATTTCGTCGGCTGAAGAAAGCGATGCCATCGCTCGCTCATGTGATTCAACCGATGGAGTCATGTATGTGCCGGCACTGCTCGGACTCGGAACTCCGCGCTGGGATTACGGAGCCCGCGGAGCGCTCTTTGGACTCACTCGAGGAACAACACGAGCCCACATTGTTCGCTCGGTTCTTGAAGGCGTCGCGCATCGCGGAGCCGACCTGCTTGAGGCCATCGAATCCGACTACCCCGATGTGGAAGTACCCGAGATTCGCGTTGACGGTGGCATGAGTCGCA
Organism: Actinomycetota bacterium; assembly: GCA_009700145.1. GTDB lineage: Bacteria > Actinomycetota > Acidimicrobiia > Acidimicrobiales > Ilumatobacteraceae > Casp-actino8. The sequence goes on along the minus strand of WLMQ01000014.1, from coordinate 8,505 downwards.
ACCCCACATTTATTCAGGCCCTCGCTAATGCAACTGGACGCCCCATTTCGGTCTCCCCCGTCACTGAAGCAACGACTGTCGGTGCGGCGTATTTGGCTGGTTTAGCCGTCGGAACATGGTCAAATCTCGCCGAAATTGAATCTCTGTGGTCGCCACAGACCACCGTCGACCCTCTGCCCAACTACGATCGAACCGCAGTCCGAGCCCAATGGGAACGAGCTGTGACCCGTGCCGCCGGATGGATCACCGAACTTTCAAGTCTTGACTTCTAGAGTTTGGAGTTGCTCTTACCTGTCTCGGCACATAAGGCTGTAGTTCAGAGTTTGTGAAAGGAACCCCGTGACTGCTTCGAAGATCATCAGCGATAGCCCAGTTCGGCCCACCGCGGCCGACACCGAGCTTCTTGCGTCGGCCCAAGCCACTGCTTTGGCAGTACGCGATCTCTATCAGGCAGCAGTTGCCGCAGGTGCCGGCGGAGAACACGTCGCGTGCCTCGTCTCGATTGCTGCTCATCACGACGCCTACGCACAATCGATTTCGTCGCTCATTGGTCGTGCTGCACCGCAAGCCCGAGATAGCGAAGTCTTCTCTGCCAACGAGGCCGACTTCGGATCTGACACCATGGCCACCGCTCTCGCCGCCCATGCGCTTGAAAATTCTCTCGTCGCGGCCCACACCGAAGTTATTGGAATGCTCGAAAGCACCGAAGGTGCTGCGCTCATCGCGTCGATGGTGATCATTGAGGCTCGTCACGTCGTTGCCTTGGCTGCAATCGCTGGCAAGTCACCCATTGATGACACCGATCTGTTTTTAGTCACCCCCGAGGCTGCGCAAGCAGACGCTCAGACCACGACGACCGTCGCTTAATTCGGAGAACATCATGAGCAACTCAAATCGCGAAGAACTACAAGCTTTCTCCAAAATCGTGAAAGCAACTCAAGGCGCCGACTTCGGTCCCGCATTGCAATCATCATTGTCCCGCCGTCGTTTCTTTATCGCTGGTGGCGCAACAATTTCCTTCGGTGCACTTCTCGCCGCGTGCGGTGGTACAACCAATACCGGAATCGCCCGACTTGGCGAGGCCCCGACTAAGACCGAATTGGTTGATGCTCCTGTCACCGACATCGCTTTGTTGCGTACCGCTACTTCGCTCGAGCACAACGCGATCTTCGTGTACGAGGCCGTTGCCGCTGCTGGATTGTTGTCGGGCGATGCAGCAACTTTGGCCGCTCGCTTCTTAAGCGATCACAAGGCCCACGCTGAAGCGACTGCCGCTCTCACCGAAAAACTTGGTGGTAAGGCATACAACGAACCCAATCCTCGTTTGCAGTCGATTTATATCGAGCCGGCATTGCGATTGATCACTGGCGACGACGCTTCTGGCATTCCCGTCACCGAAGATCCCGCCGCAGACGTATTGGCTTTGGCCTACGCACTTGAGACCATCGCTGGCTCGACCTACCAGGTGTACGTCCCCTTGTTGGCCGATACAGCATTGCGTGCAGCCGCCATCGGCATCGGCGAGCAAGAGGCCCGTCACGCTGCCGTCATCGGATCGCTCCTCAACCCCTCGCGTTTGGTCTCAACCTTTGGCCTGTCCGTGGCGACTGAATATCAAGAAACAACCGATGTTCCCGCACTCGCTTACGCCGTTCCCACCACGTTTGGTACCAAGGCGCCTGTCCCTGTCGTGCTTGGCGCCCCCAGCGAAGCAGGAATCCGCACCACACTCAACCTCGAAACACCGAGCTTGAACTCGATGGTGTACGAATACCTCGACGGCGAGTGATTTTTCGGTCGTACACTTCACACTGACAGTGAGTGAGTCGGGTAATCGCGGATGACGTGAGTCATTCGAGGAAAGTCGGGACTCCGTAGGACAGAGTGCTGGCGCGAGCCAGGTGGGGGCGACTTCACGGACAGTGCAACAGAGAGAAACCGCCGATGACTGGGCAACCAGAACAGGTAAGGGTGAAACGGTGCGGTAAGAGCGCACCAGCATGTGGGGCGATTCACATGGCTTGGCAAACCCCATTCGGAGCAAGGTCAAGCAGAGGAGACGGACGGTCCGTCCATCCGGGTAACCGGAAACTCCTCGGGTAGACCGCATAGATGGATGGTTACCGAATCGGGGAAACTCGATTCACAGAATCCCGCTTACAGACTGACTCACTGTCACCAACAAGTTTCAACGATCATCTTGGCGTGACAAAGCCGCTGACCGAACTCGTTCGAGTTCTTCGAGTTGCATTGGATCCTTGAGCGAGAGCAATCGTGCATAGAACTTCAGGCCACGCGCCGTGCCGGTGACACGTACCGGGATGCGGTCACCTAAATCCGATCCGAATCCACGCGGAATATCGACGTTGTACACGCCAGCCTCGTGCAAGTCTGATTCATCAGCAGCCAACGCAGCACTCTCGTAGCCACCCAGACCAAAGAGTTCTGCGTCCACAAAAAAGGTGAATTCAGTAACTGTTTTTTCGCTCATATTTTCACAATGCCATATGCAGAACGCCTTGTCGCATCAAAGCCCGACAGTTCTAAATGCCCGCCCGCCCACTACGGTAAGAAACTATGAGTACGTTCAATTTTGATTCAATTCCCCAAGTAGCCCTTTCTGAGATCAACTTTTCGTCACCAGAGTTTTGGCTCAAAGATCGCGCGTTCCGTGAAGGTGCATTTAAGACCCTGCGCGACGAATCGCCATTTCAATACTTTGAAGAAGCGGTCATTGAAGGCTCGCCATTTCCCCAAGGTCCCGGATACCGCGCTATCACACGCCATGACGACATCTGGCAGGTCAGTCGCAACCCGCAATTGTTCTGCAGTGGCAAAGGCTCAAACATTGGTGACTTGCCAACCGAGATGAATGAATTCTTCGGCTCGATGATCAACATGGATGATCCCAAGCACTTCCGTTTGCGCAACATCGTGTCGCGCGGTTTTGCCCCCAAAGAAGTCGCGCGCATTGAAGACCAAGTTCGTTCGCGAGCCGAGAAGCTTGTCACCGATTTACTCGAACGCTTTCCACAAGGCGAATGCGATTTCGTTGAAGAAGTCGCTTCCGCACTCCCCCTTGAAATTATTTGCGACATGATGGGAATCCCCGAATCTGATCACAAGCAAATCTTCCACTGGACCAATGTCATCCTTGGTGTGGGCGACCCCGAATTTGGTTCATCGCTTGACGACTTGATGAAAGTCGCCATTGAAATGTTTTCTTATGCCCAAGCTCTAGGCGAAGACCGCGTGAAGAATCCACGAGAAGACGTGACCTCAGCAATGATGAACGCTGTCGTCGACGGCGAACGACTCACTGCCCAAGAATTCGGATCATTCTTTATTCTGCTCGTTGTCGCCGGAAACGAAACAACCCGCAACGCCATCAGCCATGGCATGAAATTGTTGACCGATCACCCCGAGCAAAAGGCTTTGTGGTTCAACAACTTTGATACTCACACAAAAACTGCTGTTGAAGAGATCGTGCGTTATGCGACACCAGTCATTCACTTCCGCCGCACCGTTACCGAGGACACCGAACTTTCGGGTCAGAAATTACTCGCCGGCGAAAAAGTCGTGATGTGGTACTGCTCAGGCAATCGCGATGAGCGAGTGTTTGTTGATCCATTCAAATTCGACATCACCCGCTCGTCAGCAACGCCACAAGTTGGTTTTGGTGCCGGCGGACCCCACTTCTGCCTCGGCGCCAACTTGGCCCGTCGTGAAGTGTCAGTGATGTTTGATGAAATCCGTCGCCGCATGCCCAATATGCGCACCACCGGCGAACCCGCCATGTTGCAAAGTGCATTCATTAACGGCATCAAGCGCATGCCATGCGCCTGGAACTGATCAGTCGGTAGTAGGGGCTTCGCCCATGTCGCCGCGCACATAGTGACGGCGACACAACAACTCATAACGAACCACATCACCAAACATCGGCGTCGCAACGTCGCTGGTGTCACCAACGACAACTGTTTCGCCTTCATACACAACAACACCGTTCACAACGCGCGCGTTATGGGTTGCCCGCGATCCACACCAGCAGCGAGCTTCAACTTGCATTTCAACACGCTCATCGGCCACCTCAAGCATGCGCTTCGTACCTTCGAACAACAGACCCTTGAAGTCGGTAATGAGGCCAAAGGCATACACATCAACATTGAGGTCATCAGAGATACGCGCCAATTGATCGCATTGAGCAATCGAATAAAACTGCACCTCGTCGCACACCACAAAATCAAGTGGCATCCGTGATTGTGCTAGCGCAAACAAATCAATATCAGGTGATACTTCAACAGCCGGAGCTGAAACACCCAGTCGACTGGTTACTTGTGTTCCATCTCGGTCAAGTTTGGTCAGCAATAATCCCTGACGACCGCGCACTGCCAAGTTGTGATGAATCTGCAAAGCCAACGTGCTCTTACCTGAGCCCATGGTGCCGAAACTAAACCGCAGAGTTGCCATACCGCCGACAAACTTAGTCGGTGGCGGGTCTAGTCGTTGGCGTCGCCTGACCGCACTGTGAGAACATCAGCAACGACTGCGAAGTGATCGCTGGCTTGCACCCCAGCGACTGGTTCGACCCCGGCCAGCCACGCGCGAACTGGGTTGCCTACTGGTTTTGGTCGAGGCCAGGTGACGAAAAGATAATCAAGTCGACGATTGGGCCAATTGGCATTCGCCAAATATTCATTGCGATCACTCCATGTGTGTCCCAAGCCATCACCTTTGAGTTCCCACATGTCGGCGAAAACAACATTGCGATTCTTCACCTCTGATCGCCCGGTCAATCGACGAATTTCATCGCTGTCAGGCACAGCATTGAAGTCTCCCCCAATGAGAACCGGAAGATCGGCTGTTGGGTCATTGCGTAAAGTCAGAACAAGATCAGAAATGGCATCCACTTGTAACTGACGAACATGAGATTCGTCAAAGCGATGATCGAGATGTGTACCAATGACCGGCCATTCTCCCCACGGTGTTTCAAGTACCGCCCACAGCGCCCGACGATGCGCTGGTTCACCCGCTGCATTGGGAAGTGCTACTTGACCAAATCGAACGATTGGCCATCTCGACAAAATTGCATTTCCCATATTCCAGGGACTAGTCGTCACTGCCGCGTTGTAGCCAAGCTGTGTCGCCAGGTTTTCTGCTTGTCGCTCACTTGTATGCACTTCTTGCATAAAGAGAACATCAGGATTTTCAGTTCGAATGACATGCTCAATAGCAAGTTGTCTTTCTTGCCACGGACCAAAGTGATGCCAAATATTCCATGTCATCACTCGCATCATTGAAGAAACTTAGTTCGCTGTTCCGCGTGAGTCGAAACGGCGCACCGAACTTACTGGGATGAACCGCAAATCTCCCGAAGGGGAAAAGGTTCCCTGAACATCAACGATGACTCGGGTGGCCGACGAAGTGTAAATACAGAAAGTGCCATCGGCATCAACAGGCACAACTGCCAAGTTGGCGACCGAGCGACCCACCGTGACATTGGCATTTGACTGGGCTTGTGGGCCAGGGACCAAAGTCGAGCACTTGTCGGCGGTGGCGTATCCAGCAGCTTTCGCGTCGGTCAAGGTGAGATTAATGAGTACCGCCGAGGCACCCACTGGTGCGGTCATCTTGATCATGGCGCCGGCCTTGAAAACATCGGCGCAATTGTTGGTGCATTGGCGAGTATCGATCAAGCGACTCGGCGCTGCTGGGGTGTATCCCCATTGCCCAACCGGGCTGGGAGCAAAAACACCTTGTACGTCAATGATCTGATTCAAACCAGCATTAGCCAAGGTACAAAAACCAGGCTTGTCCCCAACGAGTCCCATCGGCACAACCGCCAAGTTCGCCACTGTGTCATCGTTTCCGAAATTGATGTTTGAACGAGTCTGCTCACCTGGTTGCAAGTTTTCACACGAATCTGCAGTGAGGTAGCCCGCACCAACCGTGCCTGTCACAGTGATATTCGACAACATCGCAACCGACCCAGCCGGTGCATGAGCAACGACAACTCCATTTTCGCTCAGCGCAACAACTTTGCCCCCAGAGTTACGGGTATCAAGCACACGTGTTGGCGACAGAGGCGTGAACATAGCGGCGCCACTACCGGCCAGACGTGAGGGCATAAAGAATCCCTGGGCGTCAACAATCATGTGCATCGCTGTCGAGTTGTACAAACAGAATCGTCCAAATGCATCGAGTGGAACGACGGCCAGGTTGGCCACCGTTGTCCCAACCGCAACATTGCCATTTGACCACGAACGTTCACCCATCACATTTCCATCACAACTTTCTGCTGTGACATATCCGGCTTCACTCGCGCCAGTCAACGTGATGTTCACGAGAGCCGAAGTTGCGCCAGCTGGGCCAAGTAACGGAACAGAGGTGCGCCATCCGGCCTGCGGGCGGTCCTGCCAGGTGCACTTACGAACTGTCGCACCAGCTTCAACAACGTTGCTGCAATAACGCTTGACCGAAACACCGTTGACCGATGCGATCTTCACTGCTTCTTCGACTGTTCCACGAAATTCAAAATGCATTGGGTCACGAATAACAGAACTCTTGACGGTAGTTGAGGTCACGCAACCCCCACTCCAGCCATAACCACCCCAGAGAAGTCCCCACTTTTCAGCGGTCTGCACAACCCATTGCGGAAGGTTGGTTGCCATCGCAACCGAACACGCAGTCGTTGGTGAGTCGGCAGTCGGGACGTAACGAACTTCTGGGTTTGCCCCGACATTGATGTCAATAGCAAGGCCCCATGCGTGATTGGACAATGACGTACTCGTCAAACCGACACAATCTTTGCGAGTGTTTGAAGTGCAACGGTAGTTGTATCCAATTGCATCGGTGATGCGATAACCATTGGTCTGAATCTCGCCAAGGAATCCCTCGAATAATGCCAAAGCGGCCGGCGGCGCTTGAAGCGCTCCGGCCCTAATTGTTCCAACTTTGTTAGCGTTTTTCCATAACGCCGCTTCCCAATCCTTTAATGCTGGCGAGCCCGAATAAGCCCAGCCGTTACTTTTCCATCCAGGATTCAAAGTCCCATCAGCTGCGATGGGAAAAGGTGGCACGCCCCAACCGGTTTTCGTGGCATCGGTGTATTTGGCAATCACACATAACGCAACATCGCCTGCAGCAATTTGCACATCGGTGCACTTCACGGGCATCACAGGCGCAATCCATGGAGTCGAATTTGAAGTGTCGATAGCGGTCTTCACAGAAGGCACTGAACCCATGGCATTGGCCGTATTGGGCGCAGTCACCATGGCAATCACGATGACTGCATAAGAAACGAGGGCGATCAAAAGTACGAAGGGTGCAAAGCGAAACTTGCGGGGCAAGTGTTCCTGCATCTCATGGGGGTTTTGAAAAAACTGCTGACTCATCACGAAAAGAGGTATCGGCGCCTCATTCCAAAGTCTTGAGTTTCTCGTACCAAAAACCCCACATGCAGGACAAACGCACATTTTTGGTGTTCCTGTTCGTTTACTTCTCGTGAACAATTCTGTTCACTTTTTAGATACGCAACGAAAGCGAACCATTATGAAACCCACAATCGCCCTTGACCAATCCATCATCCTCACGCAACACGACGAGATCGTGAATATGTTGCTTGAACTCACTGCTCCCCCGGCACCTGATGTCGATCGGGCTCCCCTTGATATCGCCCTCGTTGTCGATCGTTCTGGCTCAATGGGTGGCGGACCAATGGCAGCGGTTCGCCGCGCCGTATCTGAACTCGTTCGTGTCGCTGGCCCTTCGGACCGCATTGCAGTTGTCGCATTCGACGATGACATCGAAACTGTTTTGCCATTGGCTCACCACGACATCAACAATGTGCGTCAACAGATTTCCAACATCCACAGTCGAGGCTCAACCAATTTGTCGGGGGGATGGTTGAAAGGATTTGAAATACTTTCAACTGCAGCTGTCGTCGCCGGACGTCAGCCAGCAATTAAACGCATCATTGTTCTCACTGATGGCCATGCCAATGCCGGCATCCGTGACCATGAAGAACTGTGCACTATGACTCGTGGTGCTTCTGCTCACGGAATCACTACTTCGATGATCGGTTTTGCTGACGGCTACGACGAAACTCTCTTAGCCGCGATGGCTGATGCAGGTGGCGGAAATGACTACTGGTGTGCTGGTCCCGATCAGGCCCTGAATGTTTTCAACCAGGAGTTTGACGGCCTCGCCAGTGTCGTTGCGCAAAACCTGTCCGTTGAAATCCGTCCGACCGATGCAACTGCGGCTTTTGAAGTTCTCAATGAGTACGACAGGGCAGATCTCGCAACTGTTCTTGGCGCACAACAAGTTTCAATTGGAGATGCCTGCGGTGATGAAGTACGTCGCCTCATGGTGCGGTTTACTCTTCGGCCCCGTCTCTTGCCGGGTGCATTCACCATTGCGAACCTCACTTTGCGTTGGGCATCTACCATTGGTTCGATCGAACTACATGAGTTGTCGATACCGGTCGTTCTCAATGCAACTGACAAT
>WLMQ01000139.1 GCA_009700145.1 Actinomycetota bacterium | reverse complement strand
CCATTGCCACGTCCACCGACCACCATGTCGGCCGCCGTAATAGCACCATCAAAGAACACTTCGCAGAAGTGATCGTTGCCCGACAAGTCCTTGAGCGGTCGAACTTCAACACCAGGTTGATCGATCGGTACCAGCAGATACGACAAAGCTTTGTGGGCTTTTTCTTCAAGTTCGGTGCGACATAAAACAAAAATCCATTGTGCGAATTGCGCTTGACTCGTCCACACCTTTTGACCATCAATTCGCCAAGTATCGCCATCAAGGACGGCAGTGGTTCGAACGCCTGCCAGGTCTGAGCCTGCGCCGGGTTCGCTGAAGCCTTGGCACCAATACTCTTCACCTTTCAAAATGGGTGGCAAGAAACGTTGCTGTTGTTCGGGCGAACCAAAAGTGATCAGCGTTGGCCCAAGTAAACCTTCACCGAAGAAACCAGCGCGTTGCGGACCATTAGCCAAGGTGTATTCCTGAGCAAACACCAATTCTTCAGAGACTGACACCTCACGACCGCCAAAGGCCTTGGGCCACGTGAGCCCCAACCAGCCAGCCCGTCCGAGTTCTTGTTCCCAAGCGACCCGCACATGCCAGTCGTGAGCCCCCATTTCGGCTGAGGTGCCAAGTTTGCGATAGTCACCAACCAACTTCTCTTCAAGCCACGAACGAACCTCTTGGCGGAAACTCGCAGCTTGGGTTGACTCAGAAAAGTCCATGGATCTAGTTTCGCCCGAAAAGCACCTGTCGGCGTAATCGGCGCGCCCGACCTAAGGTCTTTTCATGACGACACCTCCCCCGGCCGCGGCGAACCCCGCACATCTGTTTGATCTCACCGGACGCACCGCTCTCATTACTGGTGGAAGTCGTGGCCTTGGCAAAGAAATGGCGCTTGCTTTTGCCCACCAAGGTGCCGACATCATGATTGCTAGTCGCTCGATTGAATCGTGCGAAGAAACCGCCGCCGAAGTTCGTCATGAGACCGGACGCAACTGCGTGCCCTATGCATGTCACATCGGACGTTGGGACGAACTTGAAGGTTTAGCCGAAGCAGCATGGAATGAATTTGGCGGCATCGACATTTTGGTCAACAATGCCGGCAAGTCGCCGTTGTACGACAACATCACCAATGTCAATGAACAAATGTGGGATTCGGTTATTGGCCTCAATCTCAAAGGACCATTTCGACTCTCGGCTTTGCTTGGGTCACGTATGTGCGAACGCGCCAAAGAAACTGGCCGCGCTGGATCAATCATCAACATTTCAAGCATCGCGGCAATCCACCCCACACCTGATGTCATTCCATACACAGCAGCAAAAGCCGGACTGAACGCGATGACGATCGGTTTCGCACAAACCTTTGGTCCGCACGTTCGCGTCAATTGCATCATGCCTGGTTCATTTCGCACCGACATCAGCAAAGCCTGGAACTGGGACATGGTTGACCAAATGATGAAGCGAGTCGCCCTGAAGCGCGTTGGCGAACCACACGAAATCGTTGGCGCTGCCTTATTCTTGGCAAGCGATGCCAGCACCTACACCACTGGCGCAGTTTTCACCGTTGATGGCGGCGTTCCAACCTGATCACATCATTCGTTCTTGAAAGGACACCACGATGGCTTTAACTAATGAACAAAAGCTCGAGCACCAAAGCAAATTTGCTGCTGCGACCAATGCTGGACAACCCGACATCACCATGTCGATGTGTGTTGAAGGCGCTCTTGTCTGGCACAACTTCGATGACAAGAGTGTGCCGTATGCAAGCACCGGGAAAACATTGACACGGATGCATACGATCATCCCGAATCTTCGTTGGGAAACTCGAGCAGTAGCCGCCACGAGCACTGGCTGGATGTGGCAGGCCGCCATTCGTGGAACGGCGCCTGGCGGAGAAATTTGCGCTCATTCGGTCATGATCGTCACGTTGAACGACGAAGGGCTCATCACCCAACTCGACGAATACATCGACCCATCGCAATTATCTGCTTTACGGGGCTGACTTCTCGTTGATTCAATTGCGTTCCGCATGCGACTGAACGCCTAAAGTCAAGACATGTCAAATCACAACCCAGCAAAACACAACATGGTCGAAGGTCGGGTCTGCATCGTTACTGGTGCCGGACGGGGAATTGGTCGCGAATACGCACTCATGCTGGGCGCCCACGGTGGCCTCGTTGTCGTCAACGACCTCGGTGCGTCGCGCGACGGCAGCGGCGGCGACGCCGGGCCCGCACAAGACGTCGCTAACGAAATCAAGGCCGCCGGCGGACAGGCAGTTTCCAACACTGACGACATCAGTTCATATGCCGGAGCGAAGAGCATCGTTGATCAGGCAATCGACACTTTCGGTGGTCTCGATGTCGTTGTCAATAACGCCGGCATCTTGCGCGACCGCATGTTGTTTTCGATGGCCGAAGAAGAGTGGGACTCCGTCATCAAGGTTCACCTCAAGGGAACTTTCGGCACGAGTCGTTTCGCAGCCGAGTATTGGCGCAACCGTTCAAAAGACGGCAAGACCAATGATGCGCGCATCATCAACACATCATCGGTTGCTGGTTTGTACGCCAACCCCGGTCAGGCCAACTACGGAGCCGCCAAAGCTGGCATTGCTGCATTCACGCAGATCGCCGCCCAAGAACTCAGCCGCTACGGAGTCACTGCCAATGCCATTGCTCCCGGTGCGCTCACCCGCTTAACTGAAGACCTCAACTTGCCCGATGAAATGTTGGCCAAGTTCGATCCTCGTTGGGTTGCCCCCATCGTCACCTGGTTGGCCTCACCTTTGTCAAAAGATGTCACGGGACAAGTCATCGAATCGAACGGCATGTTCTTGGCTATTGCCGAAAGTTGGCAGCGTGGACCCACGCTCACGACTCCCCCAGCCGAAGCCGAAGATGTTGATGCAGCAATTCGTCCGTTGTTGGCCGCAGCGCGTCCGCGCACCACGATGGCCGACATCAACTAAACACTTGTGACTTCGCTTCTTGTTATCTGCACCGGCAATGCCGCACGTTCGGTTATGGCCGGAGCCATCATCAACGATCGTCGTCCCGATCTAGATGTTGTCACCGCTGGCACGCTCACTGTTGATGGGCAGCCCATCAGTTTTCGTACCCGCGAAGCGTTGAAACAAATCGGCTTGCAGGCTCAAGGGCATCGCAGTAAACAAATTGAACAACACCATGTTGACGCTGCAGATCTGATTATTGCCTTAGCGCCCGAGCACGTTGAATGGATTCGCCGCAACTTTCCGCACGTTGCCCATCGCACATCAACGCTCAAGCGACTCACGCGCCACCTTGAACACGACGGCCCATTTATTGACCGTATTGCTGCCCTCAATTTGGCGATGGTCGAACTTGAACCTTGGGAAGAAGTTGTTGATCCGGGTGGTGGCGAGGTTGAAGATTTCATCAACTGTGCTTTTGAAGTCGTTCAATTAATGGACGACGTCATGCCCCGCTTGGGCTAACACTTCTATTCTTCAACGAATTGCGCGGCAACTTGTTGAGCGATTAACTCTTCAATCACTGCATCGCTTCGCCCTAATTCGCGCAACACATCAGCAGTATGTTCACCTAACTTGGGTGCAATCCAACGGGGTTCGCCTGGTGTTCCATGAAAATCTGCGGGCGACGCAATCATCGTTGTCGTGCCGTATTCATCGGGCACTTCAATCAGACCACCAGCATGGCGTAGTTGCGGATCAGCCAAAACCTCTTCAGCCGAATTCACTGGCGACCAAAACATGTCAGGTTCTGTGGCAAAAATATCAGCCCATTCGTCGAGCGATTTACCCGAGAACGCTTCGTCAAGAAGTGCAATCAATTCTTTGTGGTTGATCGCTCGTTGCAACGGAGTCACGAAGCGCTCATCATCAATCCATTCGGGGTGTCCAGCAACACGCGCCAACGGCGGCCAATGTCGTTCGCCCTCAAGACCAACGACCCAGAACCATTTGCCATCGCCTGCTTGATAGTTGTTGACCGACGGATTCATCATTTGTGTGCGCTGACCAATCATCGGATGCTGACCCCAGCCCAACATCATGTTCAGGTCAAAGCCAATCGTGTACACGCCTTGGCGCAATAACGACGATGACACCATTTGCCCAAGACCCGAACGTTCACGTTGATACAACGCGGCCGATATTGCTCCAGCAAAAGTGACACCAGTGGTGTGGTCACCCATACCGCCGCGCTGAAAGGGTAACGCTCCACCTTCAGGTGTCAACATGTGAGCGATTCCTGAACGGGCCCAGAACGCCGCGATGTCATAGCCAGGTCGGTTTGCATCTGGCCCCTCAAGCCCGTAGCCAGTGATTTGGCCATACACCAACCGCGGATTACGAGCACTCACCGTGTCGTAATCGAGGCCCGCACGTTTGAGCGCATCAACACGCACGTTGGTAACAAAGACATCGGCTTGATCCAAGAGTTCAAGGGCAATCTCGCGCCCTTCGGGGGTTGAAATATCTAGTGCTATTCCGCGCTTGTTGCGGTTATCAAGTTCGAACACCGGGTTGTTCGGCATATCCCCGCCAAACATGCGTTGGAATGTTCGTGCGGGGTCACCTGACAACGGTTCAATCTTGATGACATCAGCACCCCAGTCGCCCAAGACTCCGGCAGCAGCTGGACCAGCCACCCAAACACCTAATTCAACAACTTTGACTCCGTGCAGTGGACCAGACATACCTGCGACCCTAGTTGCCGTCGCTCAACGAGTGCGCTTCGACAGGTTGTCATGTCTCGGGTGGAGATGAGGAGAATTGAACTCCTGGCCTCTACGATGCGAACGTAGCGCTCTGCCAACTGAGCTACACCCCCGAAGGTGTTTGAACTCTAGCGAGAAATCGCCGACGAACGTCAGGCGGCACGACCCCAGTCACGACGATACGGCTGCTGTGAGCTCGGGTACCGACGCAATTGGGAAAGTTTGTAGCAATAGCCCGCCAAAGACATT
>WLMQ01000138.1 GCA_009700145.1 Actinomycetota bacterium | reverse complement strand
ACGAGGTCAAATTGCTCGGCCATCTAGGCCACCTCCGAGAGACGGGCGCGGGTTGCGCTGTGCAGTTCATAACAGTAGTGGTCAGAGGCTGGTTACCGATGAGTAGATGACCCTTGTCATGTAAAGGTTCTTTAAATTGATGTTCAGGGACCCCACTGTCGCTGTTCGCCAGCTCGGGTATACGCCACAGCTTGAACTGCCTTGACCGCTGGGAACCGCAAAAAACACTGAATTGAGGCGCCGGTGTCGGGGACCTTGGTCGAGGCATCGCATGCGCCGTCCAAAACTGCGCCAGAAGGCTCAAGCACCTTTCCATCACCGAGTAGGCGCCAGCCGTCAATAACCGAATCTCCCGCCACACCACTCATTTCGATGGCAACCGAAATACCTTCGGTGCTTTCGTCAATCAAGGTGACTGTTGCACTCATATCGCCGATCGTGGCAGCAACTCCGAGTTTGTTCACCGGCACTTCAGTTCGATCGGTGGCGACTTGGAAAAGTTTGAATCCCCCGGCCAGCACAATCATCAGGCCACAGCAGATCGACAAAATGATGAGATTGCGGGTCTTCATAGCCCTTCAATCCTACGGCTCAATGAGAAAGAGCGAATATCTCCCGACACGCTCTTCACAAAATGTACTGACCTACGAGTCCACACATCTCTTGACCCATGATTAGAGTCGTATAAGTGTCTACAGACAGCGAGTCCAGTCAACAGGTCGATCCCGAGCATCTAGCCGACGGGACCGATCACGGCCATTCAAGCGGCCACGGCCCCAAGGTCGGCATGGGTGCACTTGCACTCGGCGCCCTCGGAATTGTCTACGGAGATATCGGCACGTCGCCGCTCTACGCCTTTCGAGAGGCCTTTGAACATCAGCACCTTGACGCTGCCAATCCGGTCAACGCCCTCGGTGTCGTCTCGATTGCGTTTTGGGCACTCATCATCATCATTTCGATCAAGTATTTAACGTTTATGATGCGCGCCGACAACCACGGTGAAGGCGGAATCTTGGCGCTCACTGCCATGATCATGCCTAAGGGTGTTGGAAGTCGAAAGATTTCATTCGCGGTTGCATTGGGAATTTTTGGAACAGCCCTCCTATACGGAGACGGCTTGATCACCCCGGCTATTTCGGTTCTCAGTGCCGTTGAAGGTGCCAAAGAAGCAACATCGGCTTTAGACAGTTTCATCATTCCTATTGCAGTCGCGATCTTGGCAGTTTTGTTCTTGGTGCAAAAACGTGGAACTGGCGGCATCGGTCGGGTTTTCGGTCCGATCATGGTCATCTGGTTTGCGACGTTGGCTGCCCTTGGATTGAATCAAGTCATTCAGCGCCCCAGCGTTCTGAAAGCCGTCAACCCCGTCTACGGATATGACTTTTTCGCAGCCTCGCCAATGACTGCCTTCTTAACGTTGGGTTCAATCTTTTTGGTCGTCACCGGCGGCGAAGCGCTCTACGCCGACATGGGCCACTTTGGTCGACGACCCATTCAGATCTCGTGGTACTGCTTTGTTCTGCCAGCTTTGCTCCTCAATTATTTTGGACAAGCTGCCCTCATCCTCGGAAATCCCGAAGCAGTGGAACGCCCATTTTTCAAACTGGCTCCCGAATGGGCAATCGTGCCCTTGGTCGTTCTCGCAACGATGGCCACTGTGATCGCTTCTCAGGCACTCATCTCTGGAGCCTTCTCGTTAACAGTTCAAGCTGTGCAACTTGACTACTTGCCCCGCATCAAGATTCGACACACCTCATCTGATCATCGCGGACAGGTATACGTGCCGCTCGTGAATTGGATGCTGATGATCGGATGCATCGGCCTTGTACTCACGTTCCAATCGTCAAAGAACCTCGCGGCCGCCTACGGAATCGCGGTCACGTCAACGATGGCAATCACCACCATGTTGTTCTACATTTTGGCGGTCAACCGGTGGAACTGGTCAAAGGCCAAAGCGCTCGCAGTGACAGTTCCCTTGCTTTTAATTGACCTGGCATTCCTCGGTGCAAATATTCCCAAGATCCCCAAGGGTGGATGGTTCCCGTTGCTCATCGCTGTCGGGTTACTTGTTCAGATGATGACGTGGCGTAAAGGTCGACAGTTGGTCGCGGCCCGAATTCATCGTGGCGAACGACCCATCGGCGAAGTGCTTGATGAATACGCCAAGGTCGCCCGTGTTCCTGGCACTGCCGTTTTCATGTTTAAAGATCTCGGCAAAGCGCCTCCCGCATTAGTCAATAATCTCAAGCACAACAAAGTGCTGCACAAGTGCACGCTCATCGTTGCTGTAGAGACTGCTGACGTACCTCGGGTTGATGCATCTCAGAGATCTGTTGTCACCAAGGTTGAACCAGGTGTCTTTCAGATTTTGCTCAAGTTCGGATTCACCGAAGAACCAAATGTTGTCGAAGCTCTCTCGGTGATCAACGAGCGTGGCCTTGATTTCGATCTCGACGACAGCACCTTCTTCCTCGGCCACGAATCAATCATTGCGGGCAAGGTCCCTGGCATGAACCCATTACTTGAACACCTTTTCGTGCTCCTCAACCGAGGCGCCGATAGTGCTGGACGATTCTTCAATTTGCCCAATGACAAAATCTTTGAAGTCGGCTCGCACGTCGAGATCTAAATCTTGCCGATCAAGGTCGCAACTGTCACCTCAAAAATCACCCTAAAAATGCTTCGGTCGGGCGCTGTCTGAACATTCGTCGTATCCTGATCGTATGAGCACTCGAACAATTGCCATCACTGGAGCAAGTGGTCTCATTGGCACGGCATTGACCCGCCATTTTGAAGCCAACGGAGATCGCGTCTTGAAATTCACGCGTACGGGACGATCATCCGACACCACGATCGCCTGGAACCCCGTTGCTGGAACAATTGATGCTGCACAACTCAGCGGCGTCGACGCTGTTGTGCATATGGCCGGCGCGGGTATTGGTGACAAGCGCTGGAGTAACGAATACAAGAGAGAAATTCTCGACAGCCGCGTCTTAGGAACAAAGTTGCTTGCGTCAGCAATGGCTGAAACAAGTGACGGACCCAAGGTTTTGCTTTCGGGTTCAGCGATCGGAATTTACGGCGAGTCACTGACAACTGTGTTCAACGAGCAATCTCCGATCGGACACGGCTTCCTAGCTGATGTGTGTGCCCAGTGGGAGGCCGCAACTGAATCGGCATCACGTGCTGGTATTCGCGTCGCGCACCTACGTACCGGAATTGTGCTGAGCCCCGCAGGTGGCGCCCTTGCCAAATTGCTGCCCCTTTTCAAACTTGGTGCTGGCGGCAAAATGGGTTCGGGTAAACAATGGCAAAGTTGGATTTCCATTGATGACGAAGTTGCCGCGATTGATTATCTACTCACCGCCAACGTCACTGGTGCGGTCAACCTCACCGCTCCGATTCCAGTCACACAAGCAGAATTCACCAAGACTCTCGCCAAGGTTTTACATCGGCCCTCGTTCTTGCCGGTGCCGTCGTTTGGTCCCAAGTTGCTACTCGGTAGCGAACTTGCTGAAGCACTGTTGTTCACCGGACAAAAAGTGATGCCAGAAGTTTTGCAAAAGTCTGGCTATACCTTCAAGCATTCCACGCTTGAATCAGCGTTACGTTCGTTGTTGAACAAGCCCAACTGATTCCAGCGAAAGTCACTTCATGAGTTCTCAGCTTCCTGCCACTTGCGATGTTGTCATTGTTGGCGCAGGACTTGCTGGGTTATCGGCGAGTCGGTATCTGACCGCTGCTGGCTTTGATGTTCATGTGCTTGAAGCATCCGACGGAGTCGGTGGTCGAGTGCGCACCGACCATGTTGATGGATTCACACTTGACCGCGGCTTTCAGATTTTGTTAACCGCCTATCCCGAACTGAAAAAACAGTTTGATGTTGATGCTTTAAATCTCCAACCTTTCGATCCTGGTGCTTTGGTCTGGATAAATGGCAAGGGAAAAGTTTTCTCCGATCCACTGCGCCGTCCGAAATCATTTGTCGCAACTGCCGTTGCGCCAATCGGTTCTGTCATCGACAAAATTCGACTCTCCGCCTTGCGCCTGTCAGTCACTCGCGGCAACGGTGCATCATTGCTGTCTCACCCCGACATCACCACAGCCAAGATGTTGAACAACCGTGGCTTTTCGCCAAAAATGATTCAACGTTTCTTCACTCCCCTTGTTGGCGGAATTCAACTTGATCCTCAACTCACTGCGTCACGACGCATGTTTGATGTGGTTTTTCGCATGCTGAATCAGGGTGATGCCGTCGTTCCCGCTGCAGGTATGTCAGCAATCTCTGAACAGCTTGCGAGCCACACGCCCAGTCAGAAGATTCATCTCAACACTCGTGTTGCAAACGTAACTTCGCAATCGGTCGTCACCGAATCGGGGCACACCATTTCAAGCAAGGCGGTGATCGTGGCGGTCGAAGGTCCTGCTGCTGCAAAACTGACCGGCATTGCGCCTGTGCAATCACGTTCAGTGAGTTGCGTGTACTTTGCGAGCGACTCGGCACCTACCGACAAGAAACTGATCATCCTCGATGGAACCGGCAAAGGCCCGGTTCTCAACATCGCTGTCATGAGCAATATTGCGCCGACTTATGCGCCAGCAGGTCAACATCTCATTGCTGCAGCCCTGCCTGGACAAATTGGTGACAATGTTGAAGAGGTCGCACGACAACAACTTCAGACCATGTTCGGTTCACGGGTTTCTTCGTGGAGGCACTTGCGCACCTATCGCATTGAGCATGGCCAGCCCGACCAATCGCCACCATTCGCCCCTAAAAAGAAGCAACATCTTGACAACGATGTCTTTGTCTGTGGAGATCACCGTGACACCGCGTCAATTCAGGGTGCATTATTCTCAGGTCGAAGGTGCGCCGATTCGGTCACAGATTTTCTCGCACGTCGCGGATAACAAGAAAGCAGGAAGTTATGCCTACATCAGATCCAAGCAAAGTCGTT
>WLMQ01000137.1 GCA_009700145.1 Actinomycetota bacterium | reverse complement strand
CGACATTAGTGGTTGTTTATTTCATCATCCTTAATATCCCAGGACTACGAAATGCTGTAGATCAATTGAGCGACGTGAAGCCAGCGTTGTTGGTCTTGGGTCTGGCTCTTGAGTTAATTGCACTGTTTTGTTACTCCATTATGACTCGAGCAGCATTAGGTCCTGTCGGTCATCACATGTCGGCATTGCATCTCTTTCGCATTCAATTGTCGACGCGTGCATTATCAAGTTTGGTACCCGGTGGGAGTGCTGCTGGTTCTGCACTCGGGTACCGATTGATGGTGGCTTCGAGTGTGCCAGGACCAGATGCTGGCTTCGCGCTTGCGACGGCCGGTCTGGCATCAGCAGTCGTGCTCAACTTCATTTTGTGGGCTGGTCTGATTATTTCAATTCCACTTCGTGGCGTGAACCCGGTTTATGGTTCGGCTGCTATTGCCGGAATCATCTTGATGGGTATTGCGGTGGCAATCATTTTTGGATTGATCGAAGGACAAGAACGCTCTGAAAGAATTCTACGATCAGTTGCTCGACGTTTGCGCCTCAATGAAGATCGAGCCGGCGAAGCAATTCGCCACGTCGGTGCTCGCATGCAAGAACTCGCTGCAGACCGTTCTCTGTTGCGGCGCCTCGTCTTCTGGGCGTCTGCTAATTGGCTGATTGATGCTGCGGCACTCTGGGTTTTCTTGCGGGCCTTCGGTGGATCGGTGCCCCCTGATGGACTCATCGTTGCATTTGGTCTCGCAAACGTGTTGGCGGCCATTCCATTGACCCCAGGCGGACTCGGCATCGTTGAGGGCACCTATGTGCCAGTACTCGTTGGTTTCGGTCTCCGTCGGGCGACAGCAGTCGTCGGAGTTGTCTCGTATCGAATCGCACAGTATTGGTTGCCGATCATGATCGGTGGCGTCTGTTATCTGTCTTTGCGTGTCGGGCCGTGGGCGATTGCTCGTAACAAACTTGAACCAATGCGCGATGTCGTAGCGACAATGGCAACTGGCGACGAGGGAATTCTTGATTTCTCCGAACGTTTCCCCGCCAAAGAACGCACTGGACAACTTCCAAAGCCATCTGCTGAACAAATTCAGGCTTCTGGAAATAAAAATACCGAGAATCCACAAAGTCACGACTAGTTTTGTGACATGACAGTTCACGAGCGCCCCTTTGGCCGTTGCCTAGAAGATTTCGTTATTGGCGATGTTTATCGTCATTGGCCCGGCAAGACCATTACCGAGTACGACGATCATTTGTTTTGCATGATCACCATGAATCATCACCCGTTGCATACCAACGATTGGTTTGCTTCGAAGAGTGTTCAGGGTCGCAATGTGGTCGTGGGTAACTTGGTCTATTCGTTGGTTCTTGGCATGAGTGTGCCCGATGTCAGTGGTGCAGCGATTGCAAACCTTGAGGTTGAAACTTTGCAACATAAGTTTCCAACTTTTCATGGTGACACGATCCACGCCGAAACTCGTGTGCTCGACATTCAAGAAAGCAAGTCAAAGAATGACCGTGGCATCGTGACAGTCGAAACTAAGGGCTTCAACCAGGACGGCAAAGAAGTGTGTTACTTCCGTCGACGCGTGATGGTCTGGAAGCGCGAATTCGCGCCAACTCGCGAGCGTCCGTACAACGGTGACGCTGCATGGGGCGAAGCCTGAAAGATATTTTCTCGTGAGTGACCACGCTGGTCTTCACGAATCTATTTTTACGTGGATCACTCCACGCTTGCGACAGTTACCTTGGCGCGACACGCGCGACCCTTGGCATGTGCTCGTGAGCGAAGTCATGTTGCAACAAACTGGTGTTAATCGTGTTCTGCCAAAGTGGGCAGTCTTCATCAACGAGTTTCCGACTGCCCTTGATTGTTCGCAAGCACCTCTTGGTGATGTACTCAGGCTGTGGCAAGGTCTTGGATATCCACGGCGTGCAAAAAATTTACAGACTGCTGCCAAAGTTGTTGTTGAGCAACATGACGGAGTTGTGCCAAACACTCTCGAAGAGTTGCTCGCGTTGCCTGGTATTGGGCCGTATACGGCGCGAGCAGTTTTGGCTTTTGCATTCGAAGTTGACGCTGCTGTTGTTGACACCAATATTGCGCGAGTACTCGCGAGGTTTCATGGTCGAACGTTGAAAGCACGAGACGCTCAATCGCTTGCTGATGATTGGGCCCCGCAAGGTGAAGCGTGGTTATGGAATCAAGCGCTCATGGATCTGGGTGCAACTATTTGTCGCCCGCAACCTGAGTGCGATAAGTGTCCTCTTCGAGAAGATTGCTCGTGGCATGGGCAAGGTATTGACCCAAGTGTGGGGTCGGCTGGGGTGAGTGTTGCTCAGGCGAAGTTTGCTGGTTCAGATCGTCAAGCCCGCGGACGATTAATCAAGCAACTCGGAGAATGTGCAGTGCCAATTCACGCGGTTGCAGAGATCATGGATCGCTCTTCAGAAATTGCGATGCGACTAGTCCATGACTTGATCAGCGATGGTCTCATCATTCGTCACAATGACGAACTGATGTTGCCTTAACTGCGAGTAATCGCGGCAACAATTTCGGCGAGTGCAGCATCGGCGTACGCTCGCATTTCATCATCGGTTCGATCCTGAATCGGATGTGGCGTAAAGACGCGTGCAACGTCAGGGAACCCGAGCGATCGCGACTGTGCATCGGCCGCTGAAATGAATTCGGAAGAGGCCACAAAGACACCCGGAATTCCGCGGCGCTCTAGATCAACGATGTCGTGCACACTGCACGACGTGCAACTGCCTCAATCGGCAAGTGCTTCAATCACCACTTGGCAATTGACGGAAATTTCGTGGCGCAAATCAACTGGCGCCGGCTTGGTGAAGGTGGGCTTTTTGTATCGCTTAACGTCGGCGCCCATTTCAGAGAGTCGCTCTTCAAGACGATCGATGAAAACATCACCGCGCGCTTTAGAAATATCGAGCAAACCAACAGTGAGGCCTTTGAGAGATGTCGGTCGGCCAACTCGTTCAACGGTGGTGGCGTGGCGTTCGTTGGTTGGGTCGAGCACAACGCGATTCGCAAAACTTGTCATGGCAGCACCTCTTTCGTCACCGGCTGGCTTCCAACGTCGCCGTTAGCCCATCCACCAATGATGGCAGAGAAAAGCCCTGCGCCTCCGCCTGCATGCACAAGAAGTAGTCCTCCCGGTCGGAATTTGGGCAAGGTCAAGCCGTTGAGCCGCTCTGGGACGCCTTCGGCGATTCCACCAGCACCTCTGATGAGTTCGCTGCCCGGAATCTGTAGGCGGGCGTGTATCTCTTCGAGAACTCGATCACGATCCCAGCCTGCTTCGGCATAGACGCGGGCGTGCTCGGGACCCATGACGACAATGGCATCAAAAGCCAAAACCGATTTTGGATTATGGAGTGTTCGCAGGCAGGCCGCGAAAGTATTCGTCAGACTTTCGGGATCGCGAGCGAGTTGATCAACAACACAACGCGGACCTTCGCCCGGAAAGACGGTGACTGCGTCGACAGTTGGCGACAACCCACGACTTTCGGCAAGCGTTGTCCACGGTGAACCGATTTCATCTTCGGCGAAACAGAACGAAAGTTTTCCAGGGTTGCCGTGTGTTGCACGATCAACTTCACCCGGACGTCCTCCACCGATATTGCGGATGATCAGTTGAATCGCTCGACCAATGGTGAGATTGGCGCGATTGCCTTGTCCAAAAACATTCATGCCGCTATTCATGCCGATTGCGCGCGTGCCTGGTCCGTTGCACACGATGACTGGACCAACCGGCATCGTGGTGGCGAGCACTCCGTGAATGTTGAAGGTGTCATTACAGGCCGCTTCAAGACCAGCGATGACCCACGGCAAGTATTCGGGCTTACACCCAGCCATGACTGCGTTGATCGCTACTTTTTCAATAGTGATCTCAACTAGGTCTGGAGGAACAATTGCCACAACGTCAGTTGGTTGACGTGTAGTTCCGGTGAGCATGCGCATGACGCGTTGTTCGGTCGGCGGAATGACCGGAAGCCCATCAGTCCAACCGCGATCAAACATTGCTTCAAACTCATCTTCGGCCTCAGCGATATCAACTCGACGAGCCGAAAGTGTTGTTGCACCAAATCGAACTCGTAATTCATCAACTAAATCAGGGTCAACGCTCAATGAACCGCAACCCGGACGAAACGCACTGAGGTCTGGGCCAAGAGATGACTGCTTTGTGACGCGATGCCATTCGTCGCGCACCCATCCGACAGTTCGTGCAACCTCGACGCCGTTTTCAATGCGCAATACGGTCGGAACTGTTTCGATGTCGTGATGCCAACTGATTGACAGGTCTGCATCATGAATTGGTGCAAGTGATTCAGGGAATGCTGGATCATCTTGCACATAGATAGTGACTGGAAGTGATCCGTTATTGAGCTGTTCAATAACAGGCACGACCATGCGACAGGTTTCGCATTCGCGTTTAACGATGATTACTAGGCCATTGGGGAGTACGGGAAGTGCCATGTTGTTTACTCGGCAAGGAACGACAAGATGATGTCGTTCACTTCGTCGGGCTTTTCAAGATGCATGAAGTGACCAGCACCATCAACGAAATGTGCTCGAGCGTTAGACGTGAGTTCGGCCGCAGCAAATTCGGCGACTTCGGAACCCATGCAACCATCGGTGCGACCATGCAAGTACAAAAGTGGTTGCGGCGGAATTGTTGACGACAAGTCTTGTGCCGATTGCAATGCCGGATCGTTGTAACCAGCACCAAGTGTGGCGCGGTAGAAACCAAGTGCTGCTTGCAAGTTGGCGGGGTCGCGCAAGCTTGGCTTCAATAAGGCAAGTTCTTCAGTTGCATCAAATCCTGGTGACCAATCGGCCCACAACATGTCGATGTACGCAAGATCGTTCGCACCAACGACGAAGTCGGCAAACGGATGCTGAAAGAAGAACATATACCAACTGCGTTTGATCTGTGCGAGATTCGACAAGAAAGCGACACCCACCGCGTTGCCAGGAGGT
>WLMQ01000136.1 GCA_009700145.1 Actinomycetota bacterium | reverse complement strand
GGTCTTTGAGAATCCAAGTGAAGTTTCTGGGGGTAATTCCCAGAGCCCACTTTCCACGTAACTTAGGCGGCACGCCGTCACACTAGTCCTGAGCAGGGGTGGGGGTGATCGAGATTCGCTGATTTGTTCGACTAATTCTGAATCCGCCCTGTAATTCGCACGCAATCACCTCGCCGCGGGCAACGGCAAGCACTCGCTCGACTGATGCGGCGTCAGGGGGATGGTTGCCCGAGAGCCAGCGACGAATTGCCCGACGGGCCAAGGCAACGGGGGCGTTGGCAAGTGCTTTGGCGTCCGTTGGGTCAATCTCGGCGGCTAACTCGTCAAGAAGATCCGAATCATCGGCCATCAATGCGGCTTGACGACTCAAAATTGGGGTGAGATCGCGGTGGGCAGCCTCGTTGAGCACAGGCAAAATCTGCCGGCGAATGCGATTTCTCAATAACGAGTGGTCGTTATTTGAAGGATCTGACACTGGGGTCCATTGCAAAAGTTCACACACGGCTTCGGTTTCAGCCCGACGAATTGCCAGCAACGGATGCCCCACTTGGTGACTCGGACCACCGGTTGGTCGAATTCCGGCCAGTCCATCGACACCGGCGCCACGCAAAATGTTTAAGAGCACAGTCTCGGCCTGATCATCGGCAGTGTGACCCGTCAAAACGTCGTCAGGAAGGGCTTCATAACGTGCCTGACGGGCTCGGGCCTCGAGATTGGGACCTTGCCCAACTTCGACAGTGAGAGCCTGAAATTGAGTGCCCAGAGACTCGGCGGCTGAACGGACAATGTTGGCCTCAGATGCCGATTCGGGTCGCAATGCGTGATCGACATGGATTGCGGTCACGTTCAGTCCGGCCGCAACCGACAGTGCCAAGAGGGCTAATGAATCAGCACCACCCGAGACCGCACATGAAACAACTGATCCTGCAACGGGAAAAGTTGTACGGGAGAGAAGATCAACAATGAGCGGCGAGTGTCGCCACGTCTGGGTTCCCGAATCGGGAATGACTCAGCCCTCGTCGTGGCCGCGGCGTTGGCGCTTGCCCGGGAAACGGGATGCCGACACCTGCTTGACATAGCCAGCACCGACGCCAGCCACGGTCAAGATTCCTACGATCGTCAGAACGACGCCGATCCACCAGTGCCAAATGTTCGCTGCAAGCATGAATGTCATGGTAGCGACTATGCAGGGCGACCTGCTAGTTACTCGGCCTCAAGATTGCGATTGAGAACGTTCACCCTGCCAGAACGACAAGCATCGCTACACCAACGGACTTGGTCCCAGTGGCGTTCCCACTTTTTTCGCCACTCAAAGGGGCGATTGCAGGCCGCACACATTTTAGGTGGGTGACCATTTTTGGTTTTGGCGCTTCGAGTCACTCTGACGAATCACTCGGTTGATTCAGTTGCTCAACAAATTGGTCGAGCGAACCAACAAAGCGATCAAGGTATACCGCCAGTTCGCCAAACTCGTCTCGGTCAAATGTTGACATGATGTGAATGATCAGTTCTTGACGTCGTGCAGCCGCATCGGCATGACGCTTACGTCCCGATTCGGTGGCTGATACAAAGACCACGCGCTTATCGTCAGTGCTACTACAACGTGTCGCCAGGCCAAATTTTTCGAGTCGCTGAATTGCGCGGGTGGCAGTTGATGGATCAACGCGCAATGCATCTGCTAGATCGCCCATGCGCCAGCCGGGTTGCTGCACCAACAAATCGAGCGTGTCCATCTGGCCGAACTCAAGGGCATCTTCGCCGACACCGAAAAAGTATTCAATGAGTTTGCCCATTGAGGCGCCACGACGAAGTTCGCGCCATGCTCGTCCGACGCGCAACGCGGTGTCGCGCTCCTCGGGACTGAGCTGGTCAAGTTTGTTCGAACTCGTAGAAGCCATAGTGAATGTAGGGTACAAGCAATGGAGACGCCTCTTCACGCCCTCGGGGTCATTGCCTCGCAAAGCGTCATGATTACTTCATCTTTACGCCATGTTGAGTTATTTACGATGCGTGGATTAGTCACAATTCTGTGGCATCAAGTTCCCGCTGGGGTGTCGGCGACACCCACGGCAATTGTTGCTTGTGGTGGAGCGATGGGTGGGCTACTCGGACCCGCTGATGGTTTATATCAAGAACTGGGTGACAGTTGGGCGGCTCGTGGGGTCCCCGTGTTACGAGTGTCGTACCGCCGACCAAATGATTTAGATATGTGTTCTCTTGATGTTGCGGCGGCCGTTCAGTTGGCCGCCGACGCCGGAGCGCAACGAATCGTTGTTATGGGTCATTCATTTGGCGGCGCAGTTGCCGTTCGTGTTGGTGTTGTGATGGATGAAGTGGCAGGTGTTGTTACATTTGCGACGCAGTCGGCTGGTTGTGAAGTAGCGGCCGGTCTACGTGGTCGCCCGTTGTTGTTGTTCCATGGTGATATGGACGAGATTTTGCCGATGCAATCAAGTGAAATCGTTGCAGCCATGGCAGGTGCTGGTGAAGTCGTGGTGTGCGAAGGCGACGGACATTTGTTGTCGAATAGCGGTGCAGAAATGTTGCTGCGACTTGAAGAATGGTTGCCGCAAGTTTTGGGTGTGTGACTCAGCCGGTTGTGCTGGGGGTCTGACTGGCTCTGAAGTATTCCCATTCTTCAATTCGAGTCCCGTCGGGAAGATTGCAATAACCAACCGTGCCCGCAGTTTCGTCAACCATTTCTAAGGTGCCGCCTTGGTCGACACAATATTGCGAAGCCGGATTTCCGATTTGAGCACCGCCGGGCGCTGCTGGCGCATCGGTTGCTGTCGGGGCATTAGTCGTTACTG
The DNA here is from genome assembly GCA_009700145.1 of Actinomycetota bacterium. Lineage (GTDB taxonomy): Bacteria > Actinomycetota > Acidimicrobiia > Acidimicrobiales > Ilumatobacteraceae > Casp-actino8. Next base: position 2,237 of record WLMQ01000136.1, on the reverse strand, counting down.
GGGTGTCGTCACCACTACAGGCGGCTAGAGACAAGATTGCCATCGTGATTCCCAAAATCAATGTTGTCTTGCGCATGTCGTTACCTCAAAGTCATCTCGATGGCGTACCGTTATCAGAGTAATTCATACAACACTTCGGAGTACTTCATGCATGAGTTTTCTAACACTCAAGAACTTGTCGACCATCTGGTGGTACTGAAGGCCACGGTGTCGGCCGAGAGTGACAAATTCTTTGAACTCGATCATGGTTTGCAATGTGCGGCTTTGCTCGAGAAATCTGATCCATTAGATATTGAGTTACAGATCGCTGGGTTGATTCACGACTTGGCGCATCCGTGGGATGGGCCTGGTCAGCCTCGCCACGCGACGATGGGCGCCGATGCCGTGCGAACGATTTTGGGCGAACGTGTTTCAGCATTGATTGCAGGTCATGTGCCGGCCAAACGATTCTTGGTGACGACGCAACCTGAATATCGCGACCTTCTGTCCCCAGACAGCGTGATGACCTTAGAAGCTCAAGGAGGTGATTTGAGTTTGCAAGAGGTTGTGGATTTTCAATCGAACCCATGGTGGGAAGCAATGGTTGCGTTACGCATCGCCGACGATGGTGCGAAAGATCCACATGCAGTTGTGCCCGAACTCGAACATTGGATTGATGCCATTCACTCATTGAGCAAGGTGTGATCGTGCAATCGTTCTCGCCAAACGACCTTAAAGCGAAAGCGTTCTTTGACGAGCACGGTTGGGTATTGATTGAGACGCTTGACGAGCAAGGCGTTAAACAACTGCGTCAATGGATTGACGAAATTTCTGCATGGCGCGATGAAGATGGACATTGGTTGCACTATCGCGAAATGACCGACTTCGGTCCCAAGTTGTGTCGTACTGAAAACTTCACGCCGTTTCACGAACCGATACGTGATCTATTGACGACTGGAGTCATGCTCGATTCGGCATCGATGTTGATGGGCGAACAAGCAGTGCTGTACAAAGAGAAGATCAACTACAAGTTGGTGGGTGGCGCGGGTTATGCACCTCATCAAGATGCGCCGGCTTATCCATTTATTGATAGTCACGTTTCGTGCATGGTTGCTATAGATGATGCCGACGAAGTGAATGGATGCCTTGAGGTCGTCAGTGGTTGCTTTGGTGATGTGTTACCGATGAACGATGTTGGTTGCATTAGCGAAATCGTGGTGTCACGACTGAAGTGGGAACTTGCACCAATTCGTGCAGGCCAAACATTGTGGTTTCATTCGCGTACTCCGCATCGCAGTGGATCAAATAACTCCGAACGTGATCGTCGAGCGATCTATCCCACGTACAACGCATTGTCTGAAGGCGATTTACGCGATGCGTATTACGAAGCGAAGCTTGAACAAATGACCAAGCACACTGTCGGTGACAATGTGCAAGTGTCGTTAATTGGCGATTTTCAAGGTCGACCTGTTAAGTAGTCAGGCTTTAACGACTGCGACCGGAATAGCGCTTTGAATAGCCATGCCATTGATGGGGTCGTAACCACTGTCAATCGTGCACAGACGATTGGTCGGTGTTCCCTGATTACGAACATCCTCGTCCGTTGTTGCGCCACCCCATGAATGCGACATTGAAATCACGCCGCGCTTGATGGTGTCACTGCCTTCGGCCACGCCAACCACTCGACCAGATGGTGAAGTGATACGCACAAGGTCGCCATCAGCAATGTCAAGTTCTTTCATGTCGTCAAGATTCATGTATGCGGCGTTAGTGGTGCCAACGCGCGCGAGTCCAGGAATCTCGCGACCGAGTGAATTGAGAACATACTTCAAGCGGCGACTGATGAGACGGAACGGAAACTTGGCAGCGTCAAAACCAGCAAGCACTTCTGCGCCAGTCTGTTCGGTCAGAACAACAGCGAGTTCTTCAACAACATCAGCTGGTGCGACAGCAAACCGTGCTGATGCATCAGGGTCGGCGGCAACTACTTTGACAGCAAGCTCTTCGTGAATCGTGCTGCGCTTCTCACGGATTTCGCTCATGGGCATGCGGCCCTTGGCAAACGAATAGTCGAGCACCATGTCGTCGTTAGCCGAACCATCAACAGGTAGATCGCCACCAGGTAGTGGGAGGCGAGTGCCCAGTCGTTGAGCGATTCCAGCAAAGACTTCCCATTCAGACAACATGTCACCATCGGGTTGCAGTACTGCGGGCGTGTAACTGATGTACGGAGCAGCAAAGCGACGATCCATCACGGT
>WLMQ01000135.1 GCA_009700145.1 Actinomycetota bacterium | reverse complement strand
TTGAAGCCACGGCGCCAGTCGAACTTGTCAACGGCGTGCTCGAGACCAAGGTTTCCTTCTTGAATGAGGTCAAGAAGATCCATGCCCTGGGGTAGTGGATAGCGACGAGCAATTGAAACAACCAAGCGCAGGTTGGCGCGAATGAAGCGATCTTTTGCCTTGGCTGCTTCGCGGATTTCGCGCTTGACAGTGACGGTCTTATCGCCGGCAGCTGACTTTGTTGCGGCCTCGCGACCCTTTTCAATGGCACGTGATAAAACGCGTTCGTCTTCGGCGGTCAACAATGGAACCTTGCCGATGTCATTTAGATAGATACCGATGGAATCGTTCATGCTCTTGTCTCAACTGTTCGTGGGGGCTAATTGTTTCAACGTGCTGTGTGCTGTCGGGCATATCGATCGGTGACCTGATCGAGGGGCGCAACATAGACAAAGTTGAAACTGGTTGGGGGGTAATTACTAAAATTTGTTTCTGGGACCCGCCACCATTTGTTTGGAAACGATTTCTGTTTGAAAACGAGGGGTGGATTGGGGGTAACGCTGGGGGGTATTTCTTATGTCATGGTCCCGAGAAGGGATCATTAGGCTATCAAATCTGGTGGGCTGTGTCGTATTGGAATTACTTTGTTGGTTACTTCGTGACGCTTTTAACTTTCGGCAGGTATAAGCCACGACTTGAGGAAAACTTCCTGAATTGTCAAGAAACTGTCAAATTCGTCTGTGGGCTGGGGTTTCATATCAAACAAACGATGCTTTGGCCCTGAGATGTGCGCTTGTAGGAGCGCCCGTAGACTGCCCGAGTGACCATTGCGCCTGCGGCTTCGAGCGACCAGAACGCTTCTGGGCTTCGAATTGGCCTCTTTGGTGGAACTTTTGATCCGCCCCATGTCGGCCATTTGGTCACCGCAGTCAACGTGATGCATGCCCTTCACCTTGATCTAGTCATCTTGATGGTGGCCAATGTGCCTTGGCAAAAAGAAGGTTCGCGAACAATTACTCCTGCTCAGGACCGTTTCGCGATGGTTGAAGCGGCGGTGGCGGCGGTTCCGGGACTCGTTGCCGGCGACACCGAAATTCGAGCGGGCGGGCCGAGTTACACCGTTGACACGTTGCGTTCATTGCGCCAACAAAATGCTGAATACGCCAACGCCACATTTTTTACGATCGTTGGCGATGATGCGGCTGCTGGTGTGCCGACTTGGGAACGTTTTCAAGAATTGACCGAACTGACACAATTGGTTGTTGTCGATCGACCGGGCGCGCCGGTTGTGCTGTCGCCCGATATTGATTGGATTCGTGTTGAGGTTCCGCGACTTGATGTGTCAAGCACTGACCTTCGATCGCGCTTTACTGACGGTCGCCCGCTTGACTATCTCATTACACAACCAGTTCTCGGAGTGATTCGCGAACGGTCGTTGTATTCGTTACCGATTGGAGCCCAAACATGACCACGTTGAAACAACGTCGTCGTCGTCAGACCTGGGTCGCATTTGGTGCAGGCGTTTTGGTGTTGGCGCTATTGCCTGTTTCGGTTGTCGTTGCATGGCGCGCAATTCGTGACTCAAAAGCTGCGCAAGAAGTTGTGGCTCTGCCATCACGTGAATTGCCGACGACTCCGACTGCAATTTTGGCGGTCACCGATGAACAAAACTTTTTGACGTCATTAAGCATTGTTGCGCTGACACCAGATGGTGCGGGCGGAACAGTCATGATTATGCCCGTTGGATTAATGCTGCCTGGTCAGCCGGCCGGTGAACCAAAGCGTTTGGCCGATGTGTACGGATCTGACGGAGTTGAAGCTCTGAAGGCGGCTGTTGAAAGCGTGACGAATAGTCAGATTGATTTAATTGCCGTGAATGGTGTTGATGCAACAGCCGAACTGATTGCTCGCGCGGGTACCACAACACCGACTTATGCCGCTGATGTCACTGATACCGAAGCTGATGCAACACGAATTGTGGCTACTGCAGGGGCGAATGAATTAACGCCTATTCAAGCTGCGCAAGTGTTGGCCTCGCGTGACGTGGCCCAAATTGAATCGGCACGCGTGCCCAATGTGAAGGCGACATGGGACGCGATCGTTGCCTCGATTGGTGCTGGAGTTATTGGTGCTGTGCCAGCAGCGGTCATTGCAGACGTCGGTGCACAAACCCCGACCGATATGCCCACGTTTATGTCGGCACTTTTTTCTGGCCCAATCAAAGTTTGGCAGTTCGGATTTGAACGAATCACTGACGCCGAGCAAAATCCACAAGACATTGATGTTTATGGTTTCAACGCCGGCGAACTTGTCATGGTGATGGCCAGCGTCGCTCCCAGTGCAATGGTTGCAGTGTTCCCAACACTGAGTGTGCAAATTGATAGTCCGTTCGCCGATATTGCAGTCACTCAAGATGCGACGTTCCGGATGTTGTATATGGGAACGAATGTGATTCTCGTGCGTCAAATCACGTCAACACCACCACCGATCACAGTCATTAAGTATTCCGATGAAATGGACCGTGCAATGGCCGAACCATTGACGACCATGTTCGGTGAAATTGTTTTTGAAAAAGCAACAGAGCGTGTAGAAGGAATCGATGTCCAAGTCATTCTTGGTGATTCATTCGTCAACTTCTTAGCGACCGGAGCAAAGCCGGATCCCAATGTCAATCCGGAAGATTTGGCCGCAAATGCGACTGACGCTCCAACAACAGAAACGACCCCGTAATGGCCGATGAATCAAAGTCCAAAGATGTCAACAGCGAACCGTTGGCTAAACCCGACACTCTTGAGTTGGCATTCGTTGCTGCTCGTGCCGCTGATGACAAGCAGGCAACGAACACGATCGTGTTGGCCGTTGGCAATGTGCTGACGATCACCGAACTCTTTGTTGTGACTGGTGCATCAAACCCGCGTTTGGTGCGTGCTGTTGCTGGCGAGATTGAAGATCGCATTCGTGAAGTGTGTGGTCGGTCGCCAGGCCGAACCGAAGGTCACCGCGAACAATCATGGGTGCTGCTCGACTACGGCGACGTGATCGTGCATGTGTTCTTAGATGAAACCCGTGAGTTCTACGAGATTGAGCGCCTGTACAAAGACGTGCCACGCATCGACTGGCGGGCATAGTCCACAGCCGGTAGTCGGGAAGTAGCTGTGGGGAAGTATTTAGGTGAGGTTTTGGCAGGGCGCTACTGGTTGGTATCGTGCCTATGTCCCTCATGGGGCTGTAGCTCAGTTGGCAGAGCGCTTGCATGGCATGCAAGAGGTCAGGGGTTCAATTCCCCTCAGCTCCACGTACAAAGTCCCAGGTCACAGGCCTGGGACTTTTTGTTTGGCAATGCAATTTTCTAGATGACTGAGTTGGCTTGGATTGCGGCCGATAATGACAGTGAGTCGGCCCGTGTAATCAAAGAGATTCGCTCTGAACTGAGAAAACCACTTCCCGCAGTTCCGAGACGAACATTAGACAAACCCAGAATTCCGGCAGTTGAACGGATGTATTGGACTTTTGCGAGCGGGAGTATGTCTTTTGATTGATTGATGATTCCGTGAACATGAATTAAACGTTGGTTTGTCACGATGAATTTGTTCTGTTGCCGCCAGATCTCCCAAAGCCCAAGAGTGATGACATATAGAAACCATGTCCAAAGTGGTGAATGCTTCACCTCAACAAGCACGCTTTCGCCAGTATTCAAGTCAATTTTCTGAGCCATGTTTCTCCAATCACAGGTTGACAGAGCGAACCCTACAGTCGACGAGGACACAGGTTTTCCGTCTTATATTCTTTGCGCACACTGAAAGCGAAAATAAAGGTTGAGTTGAGATTCGGTTCAACGTCATCAAGCGCATGATTTTCTGCAGATTCGGTCTACGGTGGAGACATGTCCAACCCTCGGCCAACGTTCTTCGGGCTGCAAGACAAGGCCCGACGCAAGTCGATTTGGCTCCTAGGTGCTTCCTTCGTTCTGCTGTGGTTCGCTGCAAACGTAGTCGCGTTCATTGGATATGTGGGCAATACCAATTGCACCTACGACTCCTATGGATACGAAACTTGTGATTCGTCGTTCGTGATGAATTACCAGGTGTTGGCGATCACCGCGGTCATCGTTGTGGTGTATCTGTGGATCGCTTACATGGTGTCGGGCAGGGCAGCGTTGTCGTTGGCTGGAGCGAAGCTGGCTGATGGTCCCGAATATCAGCGACTGCGCAATGTCGTTGAAGAAATGGCAACTGCAGCTGGCGTGCCTGTGCCCAAGACGTACATCGTCGATGACCCGTCTCCAAATGCCTTCGCCACTGGACGTAATCCTGAACATGCAGCAGTCACCGTTACGCGCGGTTTGCTTGAGACGATGAATCGGGCCGAACTCACTGGCGTCGTCGCCCACGAGATCGGCCACATCAAGAATCGTGATATAGCAGTGACCACGCTTGCGGTGTTGACAGTTGGTGCCATTGCAGTTCTGGCCGATCTTTCAATGCGCATTGCTTTTGTCGTGATGTCAACGGGGCGGCGTGGAAATTCAAAAGAGGCAGGTGCCCGCGCTGGCGTTGCACTGATCGCATTCTTAATCAGTTTCGTTCTGTATATTTTTGCATTGCCGGCTGCTCTCATTTTGCGCGCTGCATTATCGCGCCAACGCGAAACTCTTGCTGATGCATCGGCGGTGCAATACACGCGAGATCCATCTGGTTTGCGATCGGCACTCGAAAAACTTGAGGCTGACACAACATCGCCAGCTCATGTTTCAACTGCTACTGCCCATTTATGGATCGATCATCCCAAGCCAGCGCGTGCTGTTCAACGTGGAATGTTGTCTGGTTTGTTAGATACGCACCCGCCGATTGCTCAACGTATTTCCATTCTTCGTCAGATGGAAGGCCTCGGCCCAACTACTTTGGTCTGAAGATTCAAGGCGCAGTGGCGACGTACGAGTACGTGTTGTGCAAGTCGTCGCCCAAAACTTGAGCATCTTCGGCTCTTGTTTCGACAACGAATTCCTTGGTGAGCGTCTTGTAGTCGTATGTCCAACCATCGGGAAGTTGTAGACGATCAGCGAGAGTCAACAAGT
>WLMQ01000134.1 GCA_009700145.1 Actinomycetota bacterium | reverse complement strand
TGCGGTTCCATTTTCGAGATCACGATCGTGATGAATGCGATTGAAATCTCGATCGACAAACAAGTCGGCCAATTGTTTGCAGGGCACGGCATACGACGATATATCGCATAACACTTCGCCAATTCGCACTCGTGTTCCTGGTCGCACATCGCTCCAATTAAGCCCGCTGACCGTAATGTTCTCACCGGCCGAACCCGGGAAAACCTGGTGGCCTTCAGTACGTAATATTTCCATCACCTCGGCCGACCACAGGCTCAATGCTTGAAAGGGGCGACCGTGATGTTTGCGGGTCGCTTGGCGATCGCCCTCAACACCTTTCCAGCCGACGTAGGCACCCTCAATGGATTTCTTGGGTACTCCACCGTTTGATGCATTGAGATGCATCAAAGTGCCAGTCTGTGCAGAAGGAATCTGCCCGAGTGCTCTCAGTGTTGGAGTCGCACCAGTAAGTGCCGCCCAGACCGTTGGCAGGGTGGATGTCATCTCATCGTCGGGCATGTGGTCAATGTCGCGACCGTCAAGAAGTTGGTTGACGTATGTCAATAGATGATCGATGGCTCCGTTGCGTCCCTCGGACATTTGCGTCAAAATCTTCGGCGCGGCCAGCAAAGTATTTCTGGCATCTTCACGCGTGAATTCATACGGACCAACGATGAACATCTCGACACTCTAGGCTCGCTCTATGGCCGAAATAATGTTTGACGGAAAGCCTTTGCGATTGACCGAGTGGACCAGTTGTGGCGGATGCGCTGCTAAGTGGGGCAAAGACCTACTTGCTGGACTCGTCAACGAGCTTCCAGCATCGGTTGATCCGTCGCTGTTAATCGGTCTTGCGCCTTTTGATGACGCAGCCGTCTACAAAGTGAGTGACGACATTGCGCTCGTGAGCACAACCGACTTTTTCCCGCCACTCGTTGATGACCCATCAGACTTCGGGGCAATTGCTGCGGCCAACGCGTGCAGTGATGTGTACGCGATGGGCGGAAAAGTATTGATGGCTGTCAACGTTGCAGCGTTTCCAGAAAACTTTCCGCGGGAAGCGATCGTGGCAATCTTTGCGGCCGCCTCTGAAGTGATGGCCCAAGCTGGCGGATCGGTCGCCGGTGGACACACCATCCGTAACCCCGAACCAATTTTTGGATTAGCGGTACAAGGAACTGTGCACCCTGATCGCATTTTCACCAAGGGCGGCGCGTGCGACGGTGATGTATTACTGCTCTCGAAACCACTCGGCACCGGTATTGCTCTCGCCGGTGGTTCAGCCTCTGACAAAGCAACTGCGATTGCTGGAATGCGTCAATTGAATCGTGATGCGAGTGAACGTTTGCAAGCAAGTGCCGGCGTTCATGCGGTCACCGACGTCACAGGATTTGCACTTGCCGGTCATGGATGGGAAATGGCTGAACGATCGGGTTGCACTTTTGAAATCGATACTGCGAAGTTGCCGGTATACCCAGGTGTGCTTGAAGCAGCGCAACGTGGCGTTCGAACTGGGGGAGACGCCCGCAATCGAACTGCAGTCGGAACTCGCGTGACATTGGCCGACGGTGTTGACGTTGCCTATGACATCGTTGCGTTTGATCCGCAGACATCGGGTGGATTGCTTGCTGCTGTCGATCCTTCAGCGGTTGCTGGTTTAGCCGCACCAGGTTCACCATTTGTTGTGATTGGCCAAGTCGTCTCAGGAACTCCGGGATTGCGGTTGGTCTGATGGCATCTCGAGCGTCGGCAAAAGTTCCGACTCGAGATCTTGAGCAGTCGCTCCACGACGCTGGGCATCGCATCATCGTTGGGGTTGACGAAGTGGGTAAGGGCGCGTGGGCGGGTCCGCTTGCTGTTGGAATGGCGATCCTTCCATTATCGGGCGATCTTGCTGGTGTACGTGACTCAAAATCGATCACCGAAAAATCGCGTGAGGCGATGTTTGACACAGTTGCTTCGTGGTGCACCTCGTGGTCGGTTGGTTATGCATCGCATGTTGAATGTGATGCATTAGGAATGGCCGATGCGCAACGTTTAGCAACGCAACGAGCACTTGCTCAACTTTCAGTTGTTCCCGATGCGGCAGTGGTTGATGGCAGTTGGGATTTTGTGACACCGCTGATTCCGAAAGTTGTCATGCAGGTCAAGGGCGACACATCAGTTTTGTCAATCGCTGCGGCATCAATTTTGGCCAAGGTGACGCGTGATCGATTGATGCGAGAACTCGCTATTGATTACCCGTTATGGAGTCTTGACACCAATAAGGGGTATCCATGTCACTGGCATCGCACTGCGTTGCAAGGGCACGGACCTTCAGCGATTCATCGTAAGAGTTGGGCCTTCATGGATAATTTTGTGCCGTGGCCCGGAACCCCGCGCCTTGAGCGCAACGCTTCACCAACCTTGTTTTAGTTTTTACTTCTTGAGGTCATTGAAGGCGCTCTTGCTATCGATGCCCGGATCTTTGGGCATGCCCAGAACGCGCTCGGCAACAATGTTGCGCATGATTTCGTCAGAGCCGCCGGCAATACGTCCGCCAGGAGTTCCGAGAATCAATTGATTCCATGCATAGGTGCCCCATTCGCCACTATCGGCGATCAGTTTTGGTCCGAGCACCATTGACACAAAATCACCGAGACGCATCATGTTGGCGGTGCCGGCCAGCTTGGCAATGCTCATTTCGGGTCCGGGCATTTGACCCGACTTAATTTTGTCCATTGCACGTTGGTTGTTGAAGGTGGCGACTCGGTTATGGATGATGATCTTGGCGAGTTCATCACGAACTACTGGGTCGTTGTTTAAGCCGTAGAACTTCACCATTTCGATGACGCGAGTGAACATGCCGCCGCCACCTCCGCCCGCACCAATTGCAGCACGTTCGTTCATCAGGGTTGTTAAAGCAACGTTCCAACCATTGTTGATGTCGCCGAGTCGATGATCGTCACGAACGCGAACTTCAGTAAAGAACACTTCGTTGAAACTTGCACCGCCAGTCATCTGACGAAGCGGACGAATTTCAACACCTGGTGCATGCATATCAACGATGAAACCAGTGAGTCCTTTGTGCTTGGGCATATCAAAATCGGTGCGAGCAATAATTTCGCCGATGTCGCTGTAATGCGCACCGCTGGTCCAGACCTTCTGGCCTGTGATGATCCACTCTTCTCCATCGCGCTCGGCCTTTGTGCTGAGGTTGGCGAGGTCACTGCCAGCGCCAGGTTCGCTGAACAACTGACAGCCAACGATGTCGCCTCGGTACATCTTGCGCACGTACAGGTCGCGAGCGATATCTGAACCATGGTCAACGATGGTTGGGGCCACCATGCCGAGTCCGATGGTGAAGCAACTTTGATTGGGGATTTCGTACTTTGCTTCGAGCGCTTCATAGGCGCGTGAGTACGCAATTGGCAAGCCGCGACCACCGTATTGCTCGGATCCAAAGACGTACCCGAAGCCCGCATCAAACTTCTTTTGCCGCCACGCGCACGCCTCAGCGACGTCAAGTTTTTCGGCTTTGCGATCCTTCTCTTCAAACATTGAGACCTTGTCGGCCCCTTCGCCCCAGACGAATTTCTTTTCAGCCTCTTTGCGTGGGGCATTGGCCTCTAAAAAGGCGAGGGCGTCGGCCTGGAATTGCTCGAGTGTGGGTTGAGACATGTTCTGGTGCTCCTGTGTGACAAGTGAAATGACAGATGGAATTAGAGACAGTGCTGTGACCGTACCGCGTGCGAACTAAGGTTGTCGCATGGGTCAGCCTGTTGTCGTCGTTGAAAAGCAAAGTCGTCGCTCCGGAATTGTCCGGTTTGAGGCCAATCGCAGTCTGTCGGGTATGGGTCACGAAAGTTTCTTGTCAACTGACACCAACGCTCATACTGTTTCGTCAGTGACCCCGTCGGCCGAATTGGCACGGCGCCTCTTTGCCACTGGTCGAGTGGCTGGCGTTCATGTGTACCAAAATATGATCACTGTTGACCTCGCAAAGGGCTTTGACTCGGAGGGTTTACAGGACATTGTTCGCGATTTGTACCAATACTGGAAGCCCGGAATGGTTCCGCCAGCTTTTGAAGATCTTGTTGCCGCCGAAGAAGCGCCGGCCGCAAGTAGTGCGCCTGCAGAAGGCGGTGTCGTGATTGACAGTCGAGTACCAGCGCATCTCGTTGAGCGCAGTCGGGCCGCTCGCGCCAGGTTGACCGCTCAATAGACCCAAAAGTCCGAAAATTTGGGCGTATTTGTGACGGCATAACCTCGCACACATGGTGATGCGCATTTAGCCTGTCTCAGTGGACGCAGATGTACTGACGCTTGATGAGGTCAAAGATGTCCTGGGTGTGAGCTACATGACGGCCTATCGCTATGTGAAGAGTCGTCGATTAGAGGGCTATCAAGTCGGCGGTGTGTGGCACGTACCGCGTGAAGCACTTCAACAGTTCCAAGAAGAAAAGAGCCGACCTAAAACGTCCGCCGCTGCATCGGGTGATTCGCGGCGAACCACTAATTATGTTCGTGAACTTGAACGATGTTTGGTCGCCGGTGACTCGAGCGGTGCGTGGGAAGTTTTAAAGCGAGCCATCGATTCAGGTGCCGATGTTGAACGCGTGTATCTCGAGATTTTGTCGCCCACGCTGGCAGATATTGGTGCGAGATGGGCCGCGGGTGAGATTGATATTTCAGTCGAACACCAAGCCAGTGCGATTACGGCCCGTTTAATTGGACAATTAAGCCCGCGGTGTTTCAAGCGGGGTCGACGCCGCGGTCAGATTTTGATTGGTGGAGCAACGGGCGAGCGTCATGTCTTGGTCTTGGCCATGTTGGGTGACTTGTTGCGTCTGCATGGTTGGGAAGTTCTTGACCTTGGCGGCGACACCCCGGCTGAATCATTTGTGTATGCCGCTGGCAAGATGCCCGACTTGGTTGCGGTCGGGGTCAGCGTGACCTCGGAAGAATCAGAAGCCTCAGCCACGGCGACTGTTGCGGCGTTACGGGCAGCCATTGGGCCACATGTTCCAGTTGTACTTGGCGGAGGTGGCATTCGGGACGAGAAGCACGCCCACGACATGGGAGCTGATCATTTCGCTTATGGCGCCCGGGGTTTCATCGAGTTCCTCGACAAGGTGAAGAAAAAGCGCGCCTGAAACTTACGAACACCTGTTCGCTATAGTCGGAGGCATGTCAACGGTTCTTCTTTCGTCTCTACCGAATTCGCTCTCGGGTCCGCTCTCTGAAATGACCCTGTCTGAAATGACGCTGGCGCGTGAGCGCCTCTTGCCTGTCCACCAAGCTCTGGCACCGCTCTTCGGGTTGAGTTCTGCAGATCCAGCACCGCTTGCTCTCACGCGTGGG
>WLMQ01000133.1 GCA_009700145.1 Actinomycetota bacterium | reverse complement strand
GTTGTGACGACGTGCGATGCGTGCTTGGCACAACAAAAACCAGTTTCGACAAGTGCGAAACCGGCCTGCATGAAAATAACAAGTGAGGCACCGATGATGACCCACAACAAGTTGGTCGCTGTTGCCAGTGATGTGATTGCACCTTCGGCGTCGAAGTCACCTTCGGCGGCGAGTGCGATACTTCCGGTTGCGACAAGCGCTCCAGAAGAAATGGTCAACGCAATCAAGAGCCGCTTCAACAACGGGGTTCTCTTGCGAGTCATATCGGGAAAGAAATCGGCCGAGCTGTCGTAGTTTTCGGCAGTCGCCCTTGATTGGGTAAGCATGTGTCCTCCTAGGGAGATAGTGGTTTCTGGTAGGGGATGCACGTCGCCATTGACGGGCGTAACGCCCGAAGTAACTTCGGGGGCTTGACGACGTTGTCAGAACCGCTTGCGCTGGTATCAACCTAGAAGGTCGATGTTTCTCACGTGTCCGTGAATTGTTACGGCAGTGTGAGCGATGTGTTCGGCCGGTCGTGTGAGAGGGGTCGTGTTAGACCAGGCCGGTGACGGCTACATCAAGTGCCGCACGGTGGTAGTCGGTCGCCGTGAGAGCCGCAACAACATATGCCGACAACGTCACATACATGTCGCCCACCAACAAGTCTGTCGGGATTGAAGGATCTGGTCCTTTGACTGCATTCTTCATGGATTCGCTGAGCGACAAAATGTGCATGATGTCGTCAGTTGAGGCGGGCATCATTTTGGTTGCCACGCCGACAGCGTCATGACCATTGTCAATTAATGAATCAATAAAACAAGCCAAGGCAACGATTTCGACTAGGCCGATGCGGTCGAGAGCTCGACTCAGCATCGGGTCAAGGCGCGGATCGTCGAGATGCAGTTTCAAAGCGTGTAGCGAATGCAAGTGTCCGTTTAACCCTTGATCAGCAAAGTCTGGTTCGGCGCGATGACGTTGCATAGCGTGACCGATTTCAGGAATGCGTGATTCAATATTGCGCCGATCAATAATTCGCCACCACTCGTCGGCGTCATTGTTGAGCAGTTCATCAAAGAGATGCGATGTATCAACCGAAGTCCACACCTCAACCTGGGTCGTTGCGACAAAATCTTGTCGTCGCATCAACTTTTGGCGCAATAGAGGCGGAGTCAAAAGTGTGGTGACGAGAACCATCAACAAAAGCGCGCCGTAGAGCTCGTCATCAAGAACGCCTTTAGACAGACCAATTGACGCGAAGATCAATCCGACCTCGCCGCGCGGAATCATGCCGATACCAATGAGCAACTTGTCACCACCAGAACGACCGAGGCCGATTCCAGCAATTAATTTGCCAACGATTGCAACAATCGTGAGCACAGAAGCGAGGGCCAAAACACTGGGCTTGAACATGGCTTCTAGATCGGCGTTGATGCCAATACTTGCGAAGAAAACTGGAATGAAAATGTGGCCGAGTGGGTTGAGCCCTTCAGCAATGCGCTCATGCTGAGTGCTTCGTCCAACCGCGAGGCCAGCCATGAAAGCCCCAATGATGAACGCAAGTTTTGCTTCATTAGCTAATAGCGAAAAAGCCAGCGTGAGAGCAAATGCAATCGACACGATTGTTGTTGACGATTTTGCAAATCGATCAATACGGGTGAATGCACGTGGAATCACGTAAATCGCGAGAAAGCCAGTGACGAGCAAAAATCCGACTGCTAACCCAAGCGTTTCAAAGACAACGCCGGCACTAATCGAACCTTCGGTGACAACCTTGACGACAACTGTCAAGATGACGAGACCCAAAACATCGTCGGCGACGGCAGCACCGAGAACAATGCGCGATTCACGCAACGCGAGTGCCCGTAAATCTCCGAGCACACGAGCCGTGATACCAACGCTTGTGGCAGTTAGTGCTGCTCCGATAAATAAGGCGACTTTTGCGTCTTCGCCAAAAGCTGCGGTAACTCCGAAACCAGCGGCAAAAGGAACCGCGACTCCAATGACGGCGACGAGCAGCGCAGGTTTACCAACCTTGGCCATTTCACCGAGGTCCATTTCGAGACCAACTTGAAAGAGCAACAAGATGACGCCGATTTCTCCCAGCAATAGAACCATGTTGGCGACATCAAGATGTTTGATGGGATCAATGAGTCCAAGAACACTCGGGCCAATGATGATGCCCGCGATAATTTCACCGAGTACTGCCGGCATTTTGATGCGTTCGGCAAGTTCGGCGGCCAAGCGCGCGACGAGGATGATGATCAGCAGGTTGCCGAGAATGAGCGCGAGGTCGTAGCCCTCGGTCGAAGCGGCAAGCAAACTCATTAGTGCAGGTTAGTAGCCAACGAAGTTGAGCCGAAGACAGCGGGTCAAGCCGCAACAAGCAGGTTCGCCTGCTCAAGGTTATTGAGATTCAGCATCCAGCCTCGACCGCGGACTGTGCGAATTGAATCTGGTCCAAGCGCTTTGCGAATTGAAACCAAGAGCGAATCGCATCGGCGTTCGTTCAACTCGGCGATTCCAGCCAGCCGCGACAATTCACGGCGACTCACGACGCGACCTGAACAGATAATCAGGGCCCGAAGAACCGCGGATTCCTGGGGCGGCAAAGGGGTCGCGGACAAAACATCGGCGGCATCAATGACAGGTTCCATGGCGCAACCCTAGAAATGAGGGATTTCCACCATGTTTGACTTTTGTGAACGCCGTGTGAACCGTGAAGTGTGAGGGTTCCAAGTGTCACGGTTCAAATTGTCATAGTTCGTGACGCATTTGTTGCCGTTCGGGTTGGGGTCGGGCTAATTCCTGCGAGAGAATGAAGAAATGGAACTGAATTACCCCGCCGACGCTGAAGCTTTCCGTGGAGAAATCCGTGAATGGTTGGTCGCCAATCTGCCTGCAGGTTGGGGAACCCCCGGATTCGAATTGACGGGCGAAGCTCGTAAGAAGTTCGTTGAAGAATGGCCGTCGAAGTTGTTCGCTGGTGGCTGGATCTGCGCGACCTGGCCTAAGGAGTACGGCGGCAAGGGACTGACCACGATGCAAGGCGTTGTGCTGTCTGAAGAATTCGCAGCCGTGAAGGCGCCATTGCGGGCTGACTTCTTTGGTGACACTTTGGTTGGACCGACGTTGTTGCAGTGGGGCACTGAAGAACAAAAGAAAGAGTTCTTGCCCAACATCATGAACGGCACTACGCGTTGGTGCCAGGGATTCAGCGAACCCAACTCGGGATCTGACTTGGCTTCACTCAAGACCGCAGCAGTGCTCGACGGCGACGAGTGGATCATTAACGGTCAAAAAGTGTGGACCACTGGCGGACACCACGCCGATTATTGCTTCTTGCTCACCCGCACCGATCCTGATGCGCCCAAGCACAAAGGTATTTCGTACCTGTTGGTGCCGATGCGCCAAGAGGGTGTTGAAGTTCGTGGAATCGTTCAGCCTGATGGAACTGCAGAATTCTGCGAAGTGTTCTTTACCAATGCTCGTTGCCCCAAGGACAATGTTGTTGGCGGAGTAAACAACGGTTGGAAGGTCACCAACTCAACTCTCGCATTCGAACGCGGCATGAGTGCAACGACTGGCTACCGTCGTTTCGAAGAGGAATACAAGATGATGGTGCGCGTTGCAACTGAGAATGGAACTATCGAGCACGACGACATTCGTCAGCGTTTGATGCAGTATTACACCAAGATTCAGCTCTTGCGTATCAACGGATTACGTTCGTTGACTGCAACATTGAATAACTCAAAAGACTTTGGTGTGATGGCACTTGGTGCTTCAAACAAAATGTTCTGGTCCGAAATGCATAAGGCTGCTATGGAACTGGCGCTTGATATTTTTGGTGCGCAAGGCATGTTGGTTGATGCTGGTCCCGAGACTGGTTCATGGCCAGGTGTTGCGCGCGAACGTCGTCGCGAGGGTTACCCCGTGAGCCCGATGATGTCAGCATTCTTCTTCAGTCGTTCTGAAACCATTTGGGGTGGCACGAGCCAGATTCAGCGCAACATTGTTGGTGAGCGAGTATTGGGCTTGCCCAAGGAGCCGTCGGCCGGTTGAGCGATCGAATGGTGACACCGCGGTTCTTATTAGTTACTGCGGCAACACTTGCGTACTACTTGTGTGTCGGAATTTTGATTCCGACGTTGCCGGTATTCATTAAGAACGGTTTTGGTAGCGGCGAAGCCATGATTGGTGCTGCCGGAGTTGTCTTTAGCGGGTCAGCAGTTTTGTTTCGACCTCTGCTCACGTGGATCGGCAATCGTTGGGGTCGTCGCACAATGATGGTGACTGGTGCTTTGGTGGCGACTGCTGCTGCTCTTGGTCTCACATTGGTCAATCAGGCGTGGCAAATTTTGCCGCTACGCGCGTTGATGGGCGTGGGCGAAGCGGCATTGTTTGTTGGCGCAGCAATTTTGGTAGTTGAACTCAGCCCTGAAAATCGTAAAGCCGAAGCAGCGAGTTATTTATCAGTTGCAGTTTTTGGTGGTCTATCAATCGGTCCAATCATTGGCGAACTTGTGATGGGTGATGTTGCCGAATCGGCGCGAGGGCTTTCTGCTGGACGATTTGATGCAGTCTTCGTAGTGGCCGCGGGTGCTGCGTTGCTCGCAGCTTTGGTGTCTTTAACTGCGCCGGCCTTTGTCGGCGAACGCCCCGAGCGTATTCGTCGCAAAGTGTCGTGGTTTCATAAGCGATCGATCTTGCCTGGGCTCATACTTGCGGTCGGAATGGCTTCGTGGACGGCTTTCACCTCTTTTGTACCAACATTTTCAAAGTCGATCGGCTTAAACGGATCGGCCCAGTTCTTCACGCTGTACAGCATTTTGTGTTTGTTCTTACGTCTGTTCGGCGCAAAGACACCCGAACGTTTAGGCCTTCGTCGCAGTGTGTGGATGGCAATGACGTTTCTCTTGTGTGGCGTTACTTCAGTTGCAGTTCTCGGAAATGAGTTCGGTATCTGGCTCGGCACAATTTTCTTTGCTCTTGGTATCTCATTCTTTTATCCATCGCTCTTGGCGATGGCAGTTGAAGGAAGCGACGCCAATGAGCGGGTTGAAGTCGTTGCGAGTTTCACCAGCTTCTTTGAAATTGGTGGTGTGATTGGTGGGCTCACACTTGGAATTGTTGGTCAATTGTTTGGCGAGCGTGCAACATTCGTTGGCGGAATGGTCTTCGCTTGCCTCGGCTTGTTGTTGCTCGCGCAGACTCGACAAAAGACCACGCCGGCTATTGCGGTTTAGTGAGCCGCTTGACCTTCGGGGCTTGGCGCGCGACCTTTAAGTTGGCGACCCGGAATAAAGATCGCGACGATGAGCGAAAGTACAACGATCGGAACCGCAGCTCGGAACACTG
>WLMQ01000132.1 GCA_009700145.1 Actinomycetota bacterium | reverse complement strand
GCGGTGGTAATCGGGTGCACCATGCCCGGATCTTTGCCCATCAAGCGCACAATCTCTTGCACGAATTCGTACCAACTCACGGCCCCTTGATTGGTGCCATGGAAGATTCCGTCGCGACGATCGACCGCAAGTCGATGCAACAACGGAGCAAGATCAGAAGTAAATGTTGGATGCCCGATCTGATCGCTGACAAACGACAACGAATCACGTTCTTGTGCCAACTTGTGCACGGTCTTGACCATGTTGTTGCCGTACAAGCCACACACCCACGACGTCCGCACAACTGCGACACCCGAACCGTTAGCGAGCGCCTCAAGTTCGCCAGCCAATTTGGTGCTTCCATACACACTTTGCGGGTTGGGAGTATCGGTTTCAACATATGGTTCGATTTTTGTGCCGTCAAAAACATAATCAGTACTGATGTGCACAAGATGTGCGCCAACCGCATCGCTGGCTTCGGTTACCCAACGGACCGCTGTCCCATTGACCAACATTGCGGTATCGGCATTGTCTTCACACGCATCAACAGCAGTAAAGGCTGCGCAGTTAATGACCGCATCAGGGTGAACCGTCACCAATGCTTCGTGCACCGCATCACGACTCGTGATATCAACCGTGTCGATGTCAATTCCGACAGCTTCGTCACCAGCAGCCGTAATAACTCGCATCAAATCTTGACCGAGTTGACCATTTGCTCCAGTAACGAGAATTTTCATAACTACGAGTTAATCACAGACCAGCGCGGGCTTTGAGTGGTTCCCACCAGGCACGGTTATTGCGATACCACTCAACTGTTTCGGCAAGTGAGTCTTCGAATGTGCGACTGAGCTTCCAGCCGAGCGCCGACACCTTGTCGATGTACACCGAGTAACGACGGTCGTGTCCAAGCCGATCGGCCACGGGCGTAATTGAACTTTCATCGCGGCCACACAATTCGAGCAAGCGATACGTAATTTCACGGTTAGTGATTTCATTATGCGCACCAATGTTGTACACCTGACCTACTTCACCCTTTTGCAACACCAGGTGGGCGGCAATGTTGTGGTCTTCAACATGAATCCAGTCACGCACATTCCCACCATCGCCGTACAGAGGAACTTTCTTGCCATCAAGCAAGTTGGTCGTGAACAATGGAATCAACTTTTCAGGAAACTGGTACGGACCAAAGTTGTTTGAGCAACGTGTCACTACGACTGGCAATCCATGAGTCGTCACATATGACAAAGCAATCAAATCGCTTGAAGCCTTTGATGCCGAGTACGGCGATCGTGGACACAAAATGTCGGTT
Organism: Actinomycetota bacterium; assembly: GCA_009700145.1. Lineage (GTDB taxonomy): Bacteria > Actinomycetota > Acidimicrobiia > Acidimicrobiales > Ilumatobacteraceae > Casp-actino8. The sequence goes on along the minus strand of WLMQ01000132.1, from coordinate 4,061 downwards.
TCAGAAAATGAACCTTCATCAATACTTCCGTAAACCTCGTCGGTTGAAATATGCAGAAAGCGTTGCACTTCAACCTGACGCGCTACGTCGCACATCACGTTCGTTCCGTAAGCATTCGTTCGCACAAAAGCGTACGGATCGATGATTGAACGATCGACGTGACTTTCAGCAGCAAAGTGCACCACGCCTTCGTGGCCCTTCATTGCAGCCAGAACTACATCGGCATCACAAATATCGCCTTGGACAAACTTGCAACGCTTGTCATCAATGAGGTCATTGATGCTCTCCAAGTTTCCAGCGTACGTGAGCTTGTCAAAGATCGTGACAGTGTCATCACTATTGGCAAGCAGCCAACGTACATAGTTTGAACCAATAAATCCGGCAGCTCCGGTAACAAACAACTTCATGTCAGGTCCTCATCGGCCAGTATGGGCGACGTCCTGCAGGAAGGTCGGCGCGCATCGGATTTGTATGATCGCGTTCGCTCATAATTGGGTCAGCGACTCCCCAGTCGGCGCCAATCACGGGGTCATTCCATGCCACACCAAGTTCATCGGCAGGGTTGTAATAGCCATCGACGAGATACGTCATCACAACATCGGTGAGTGCCGAAAATCCGTGAGCAACACCCGGCGGAATGTATACGCCCACATGATTTTCGCCGCTGATTTCGAGCATTTGTGTTGCGCCATCGGTTGGGCCACCTTCACGTAAGTCGTGCAAGACCACGCGAATTGTGCCGACTGGCGTGTACCAATAGTCAGATTGGTGCATGTGATAATGCAATCCAACCAATGCGCCGGCTTGCTTGTTCGAACGGTTGCCCTGAATCATTTCACGGCCGTTCGGAAACCACTCACGACGGTAAGTCTCGATGAAAAGACCCCGCTGGTCTCCGTGAATTGTTGGTTCAACAATCCAAACGCCGTCAATCTTGTCGCTTGCTGTCACTTTGGGCATGTCATTACTCCGTATCAATTTGGCAATGATCGCCAATCATTAAGCGCAAAGCGCGGGGACGTTTTTGCGAACGAATGACTTCAGCCTCACGCCCAATCAAACTGTCTTCAAGACGCGTGATATCAATAATGCGACTGCGCTCCATGATGACCGAGTGTTCAACTTCACTATTGACCACTTCGCAACCGTTGCCGATAGCCGTGAATGGTCCGATGAAACTGTCAATAATGCGTGCATCTTTACCAATGACCAACGGCCCACGCAATGTTGAGTTGCGTACAACTGCACCTGTTTCAATGACAACTCGTCCATCAAGTGACGATGCTTCATCGACGTCTCCGTCAACTCGCGGTTCAATCACTTCAAGCAACAGACGATTGGCTTCGAGCAATGGAGTCAATTTGCCAGTGTCAATCCACCAACCAGTCAACAATTCTTGACGCACAATTTTTCCCTGATCGACCAACCATTGAATGGCGTCAGTGATTTCAAGTTCACCTCGTGGCGACGGCGCGATCGCGCGCACAGCGTCATTAATGGTGCGGTCAAATAAGTACACGCCAACGAGTGCAAGATCAGTCGGTGGATTTTCGGGCTTTTCAACCAATCGAATGACATTTCCCGCGGCATCAAGTTCGGCAATACCGAAACGATGTGGATCAGGAACTTTCTTTAAAAGAATTTGTGCCGTCGGCGGTTCACTGCTGAGACGCGCTGATTCAAAGGCGTGTACGAAAGCACCAAGATCTTGTTCGAGTAAGTTGTCACCGAGATACATCACAAAATCGTCGTCACCCAAGAAGTCGGCGGCGATCAATACACAGTGTGCAAGACCAAGCGGTTCGTCTTGCGGAATGAAAGTGATCTTGGCGCCCCACTGGCCACCGTCTCCAAGTGCACCCATAACTTCGACCCGAGTGTCGCCAACGATGACTCCGATTTCGGTAATCCCGGCCGAGACCATGGCCTCGATTCCGTAAAACAAAATGGGTTTGTTGGCAACAGGCACCAACTGTTTGGCACTGGTGTGAGTGATGGGTCGCAATCGGGTGCCAGCACCACCAGCCAAAATGAGGGCTTTCATGTCAACAAACCTCGTGGGATCAATCTGGTCGGGTCTGACCGTGCTTCTATTCTGCCATCTGACAACGACTACCCGACGGTCTCGTACGTCACCCGATGGGCGGAGGTCCAGCCGTGCCTGCAAAATACGCCAAAACCGCCCCAGCATTGGCGCCAAGAACCAACACATCTTTGCCATCAACCGTTTCTGGGACTACTGATAAGGAATACCGTTGCACACCTCCTGAAGCAAGTGGCTTGAGGTAGTCCGCCGTTTCAAGCAAATTCAGTCCTGGGTCGACCGTGAGCGAATCAACCGCCGCGTTGATGAGTTCGCTTGTGCGCATCGGATTGGCAGATGTCTGCTGAATGGCCTTTGAAATTGCGGCTTGCAAAAAGACTTGTTGGCGTTCGATGCGCCCAAGGTCTGCCCGACCATCAACATCCCATGCGCCATCACGGAAGACTTCGTAGTAGCGACTTCGCGCGTACGCCAACGATTGATACTGATCAAGGGTGTAACAACCAGGGGTGGGAACGTTCAAACCAGTGTTGAGATCGCGCGTCGGATATTCAAAACAAATATCAACACCACCCAATGCATCGACAATGTTTTTAAACGAAGTGAAGTCAACTTCGATGTAGTGATTGAGCGGAATCCCGAGGCTTCCTTGAATCGTGTTCACTAAAACGTCGGCACCGTGCGAATATGCCGAATTCAAACGGTCCGTTCCATGCCCAGGGATATCAATCCATAAGTCACGCGGCAACGACATGATCGAGGCGACACCTAATGCGTTGTCGACGTGCATAATCATCACCGTGTCCGAACGACGCCCACCAGCGTCATTGGTGTTTCCGATTCCGCCATAGTCGGGACTGTTGGGGTCAGATGTTTCGCGGGTGTCGCTTCCGACTAGCAAATAATTAGTAAATGGTCCCGACTTGTCGGCCAATATTCCGCCAAGTTCGTCGGCTCGATGAACATTGGCCTCTTGCTGCTTTGTCGCAATCACTAATCCGATTGCCGTCAACGCGACGAAAACTGCACCAATGGTGAGAGTGTTGATTTGCGGAAAGATTTTGCGGCGGCGTCGAACGGTAGGACGCGGCGAGGACATGTCATAGAAACTATTCGCCCACAGCCCCTCAGGCTCGTCATCCTTGCCAACTGATCACGAACGTAGGTGAACAATGTCGCCGATATCAAGGCGTTGTGTGACTCCACATGAGTCGAGTACGACAAGCCGACCATCGGCTTCCACGTCTAACGCCCTGCCTTCAACAAATTCTCCCGATGGCAATTCGATACGCACTTCTCGACGAAGAGTCGACAATTTGGTGCGATAACGCTCGTGCAATTGTGCAGGTGTTAATTCAAGTAAACGATCAAGGGCAACCAACAGCGCTTTCAATACTGCATCTCGAGCAATCTCAATCGATGCGAAAGTCTGCAAATATGCCGCACCCTCAGGGGCCCAACCAACATTGAGCCCCAATCCCACCACCACAAATTCGGGCGCAACATACGACTCGACGTCGGTCATCATCTGTTTCATCGGTCCAGCAACCGACAAAATTCCCGCCAGCTTGTGCCCATCAACCAATAAATCATTGGGCCATTTGATGTCAACTTTGACTTTCCCACCTGCTGCTGCCACAACTGTCTCGCTCGCTGCTGCCGCCGCCAACGCCACCGCGTGCGTGAGAGCATGAGGAAAACGTGGTACTTCGCGCAACAACAAGCTCACCAACAAGTTGAGCCCTTCTGGGGCTACCCACGTTCGGTCTAAGCGCCCCCGACCCGCCGATTGGTAATCGGTGACCAAAGCGACCCGACTTGGCGCACCAGCGCGCCCGGCCTCGAGCAGGTCATCGTTGGTACTTCCGGTCGTCGCCAACCACCGAACCTGCCAAGAATCAGGAAATTTTCCGATTTTTTCGCCAAAAACTGCCTCTCCTGGCAAGTTCTCGTCGTTTGGGGTGGCGAAAGGGGTCTCCATCAGACCAACATTGTCACTTGTGTCGACTAAACCCCT
>WLMQ01000131.1 GCA_009700145.1 Actinomycetota bacterium | reverse complement strand
TTGGGCTCCGGTGAAAGAAGTCGGTCGACATTGGCTGACCGAACACGATTTTTCATTAATTCCGTAAGCAACTTTATTAAGGGGAGAACATGGCTTCAACAGTTGGTCAATACTGCATCAACGTCACCGACTTGGCACGGTCTGAATGGTTTTATACCGAGATCATCGGTTTAAAGGTTCAATCTCGCACCCAGATTCCTGGGGTTGATGAGATCGTTCTTGCTGCCGATGCCGGTGGTGGCCGGTTGCAGTTAGCAAAATGGTTAGAGCGATCGGGACCCATCGAGCACGGCACTGCGCTGTGGAAGATTTATATGAACGTCGATGATTGCCAAGATGTTCATGATCGTGCGGTAGCTGCAGGTTTCACTTCGACGATGGCTCCACAACGTTTAGACCGCTGGCCGGTAACGGTCGCGTTTGTTCTCGATCCCGATGGCTATTCGGTTGAATTGCTACAGCGCCATGAGGGTGCCGTCGTCAATGGTGCTCAATAGCACCGCATGCATTGACTTTTTTGCGACTGAATTGACATCACAGCCGAGGTTTCAGGCAAAAATCCCTATTTGTGGATAAGCATGAGGTGATGCCTGTGCGCAGGTAATACCTCAATTGTCCCTGTGGATAAGACCGCAATACTGGTCAGATGCCACGGGGGCTCCGTTGCGATCGTATGACGAAACGACCACACTGATGGGGTCGGTCAACGAGTGTTGACCGACCCACCATCATGAGCACCTACCAGCAATCCTCGGTGACTGATCAGTTCTGGTCGAACGGGTCGGGACGCCAGCGTCGGCCACGTTCGGGTGGGCAGTTTCCTCGCGGACCCAAAGACCCTTTTCGCCGTCGCTTGGCAGCTCTTTTTGTCGTAGGTCTGTGTATTGCGCCGATTGCTTGGGCCTTGCGGGGCAATGGCAATGCGGTGGATGTCACCAGCACCGGCGGCGCAGCAGCGATTGTGCAGTTTGATGCCAACGGCGATGCGACCACGACTGATGTTGCACCTACGGTCGATCCTGCGACCATTCCAGCCATTACCGATTCTGTCGCTGTTGCGGCTGTTCCCGAAACCGCAGCGCCAACGACTGAAGCCATAGTTGTCGAACCAGCGACGACAGAAGCGCCCAAGCGGGTGTGTGCGTCGAAGTACACCGTGCAAGCGGGCGATTCGTGGTTTGGTATTGCCGATCGAGCCGGTGTGAAAGCCAGTTTGATTGCGGGCACGAACAACAAAACGATTCAATCGCCACTCATGGTTGGTCAAGAGATTTGTTTGCCACCAGGTGCAGTTGTACCAGCACCAATTGAGCCTGATGTTGTTACAACTACGACAGTTGCCAAGATCGCGTGCGTCGCTAAGTACACAGTGAAAACAGGAGATTCTTGGAGCGGTATTGCCAAGAAAGTTGGCATCAAGATTTCTGAACTCACCGCCGCGAATGACAAGACGTCGCGATCAACGTTGTTGCCCGGTCAAGAGTTGTGTCTGCCCAAGGGTGCAGTGACGGCTTCGGCTGCCGCGACCCCGTCAACTGCAGCACCGACAACGACTCAACCGCCGAAGTATGTACCGACGAAAACTTTTACTCGTGCCGAACTCGAAAAGTTTGTGCGCGATGCGTGGCCCGACGAACTTGAGGACAATGCGTTCTATGTTGTGAATCGTGAGAGCAACTGGAATCCGCTGAGCCGTAATTCGTGTTGTATTGGTTTGTTCCAGTTGAATTGGAATGCCCACAAGTCGTGGATGAAGAGCTATGGCATCACTGATGCGTCGGAACTGCTGAACCCTGAGATCAACGCCAAATTGGCCTATGCGACTTGGCAGCGCTCGGGCTCGTGGGCCCCATGGTGCACCCGAAATTGGTGTCCGGCACCCTGACATCTCTGTGATTCTGAGGTTTCCACCCACGGATTAGCCCTCTAGGCTGATTGCCGTTGCACTGGTAGCTCAATGGATAGAGCATCTGATTACGGATCAGAAGGTTCGGGGTTCGAGTCCCTGCCAGTGCGCCATTTCTTTTCGTGGGCGCTAGTTTCCTACGAAATGCGTTCGTAGCTCAATGGATAGAGCATCTGACTTCGGATCAGACGGTTGGGAGTTCGAGTCTCTCCGGGCGCACGATGCACGATCTGAGTTTGGCGCACACCAAACTGTCCAGATGACTCCAAAAAATGCCGGTCGAATCGCTACTGCGTTAGGTGCATTCATCACGCTCGCCGGAGTTATGCACTTCGCCAACCCCAACTTTTTTAATGACATCGTTCCACCCTGGTTGCCGCCCAATGAAAGATTTTGGACATATCTGAGTGGTGTGGCTGAGTTGATTGTTGGTCCGATGTTGTTGTGGCCCAAGTATCGCAAGTACGGCGCACTGGGAGCGATCGCTCTTTTCGTAGCGGTGTACCCAGCAAACTTGTACATGGTGTGGGATTGGCGTCATGAGCCATTCTCGAAACAGATTGTCGCCTACGGACGACTTCCGTTTCAGTTTGTATTTATTTGGTTGGCGTGGAAAGTCTCAACAAATTCATCGGCAAGTGAAACTCGGTTACGACCTAGTCGCTTAGATGCATAAAGCGCGGCATCTGCTCGATCAAACAAGTCTGAATACGTTTCATTGTCATGGCGTAGGGCAACGCCGGCCGAAATCGTGATACGCAGTATCCCGCTGTTCGTTGCCAATTTCAATTCTTCAATTTCTGATCGAATTCGATCGGCAACAATTGAGGCTCCTTCTAGGTTCGTATCGGACAACACAACAACAAACTCTTCGCCACCGACACGGGCAGTACCGTCAATTGCTCGTGTCAGCGCCGAAATTTGCTTGGCAACTGAATTGATTGCCAGGTCACCGATTTGATGCCCGTAATTGTTATTGACATCTCTCAGAAAATCGAGATCAAGCACCACAAGACACATCTCTGCCGAATGACGCTTTGCACGTTCAAACTCGTGGTCAACAAATTCTTGCAAACCAAATGAATTGAGCAATCCGGTTCGGGTATCCCGCTTACCAAGTTGTGCCGATTGATTGACCCGAAGATGATCAACGGCCAAACAACAAGGTCCTATAACTATCAAAAGAAGAAGGGGGTTGATGATGGCGAAGATGGCTCCGATACAACCAATTGAAATCTCGGCGAATTCTCGAAGTAACGATTTGAGATTCCAATGTGCGGTAACAAGAACAGGTTTTTGACTCGCCAGGCTCATGACAACCGAAACGATGAGTGAGTCGACGAGTAAGTGAGTAGTGATCGCTAAAACAAATGCCAGCACTTGTCGATCGGTTAAGCCACCGTTAAGAGGATGAGAGTGGACGACCAACCAGAAAACCAAACTTGATGTGTTCATCGTGAGTAGTCGCTGGAAACGTATCAACCAACCTGAAGGTGATGTTCGTTCGGCTGGAATTACGAATGCAACGATTGGCAGAGCAAATGGCGGAAGAAGTATCGCCGAAGCAAAGAAAAAGTGACCGATTGGCGAAAGAACAATTTGTCGTTCAGAACGAGTAATCCCCAATGACGATGTGCGGCGCCCACTCAGGGTTGCGCCAGCGATGATGACTGGAAAGGTGATGACCAGGGGGAGCGCTCGTTGACTGCTGATGAATAGATTCGTGACCAACACTGACCCAATGCTGAGTACCAGAAGACCGACAAACGTTTGTAATAGGCGTTGATACCGACTCACGAAAGATTCCCCTTAAATAGAACTCAAAGTTTTTCGGTCAGGTGAGTTCGGGACTTCTTCAAGAAATCGGCAGGAAACTATCTATTTCCAAGCAAACACGGGTTGTTCAAGATGGTCAACACGTTCGTTGGTTCGACCTTCAATACACACCCAGCGCATTTGCAGTAACACGGCTCCGGTTGGCGCGTGAATGAGATCTCCGCTGAGCGGAATTTGTACGACCGGTCGATCGCTCTCAGGAATTGAGACAAACCTTGGAGAATCGGCACGACAAAGTTCATGTAGGCCAATGCGGTATGCATGGGCAACTTCGGAGGGATCGGGAACGATGACTGCATCGGCGCCGGCCCACACCACAACAGGAGTCATCACGAAACCTGACCGAGTCGTGTAGTCATCAAGTAGGCCGAGTACATGCTGTTCAGAAAGTTGAAGTCCAAGCTCTTCGTGTAGTTCGCGCAGCGCGGCATCAATTGCCGTCTCGCCCTCATCTAACTTGCCGCCAGGCAACGCCCACTGGCCGGCATGTCGATTCATTTTGGCGGCGCGGCGGCACAGTAAAAAGGAAGCTCCACCAGAAACTCCGCGCATACGACCATCTAAACCGCCGACATCACCCGGAACCCCGCGCATCGGATCGTCGCTTGGCTGATGCGGATCTTCAAAATCATTTGGCTCGCTATCAATAATGACGATTGCAACTGCTGCGTGTCGCAAGCCATCAAGAGCTTGCGAAGTGCGTTGGTGAGCCGACAAGTTATTGGTGATGCGATCGCGGAGTTCGTTGTTGTAATCAATCATTGATTGATCAGTCGACTGAGTTTTTCAAGACCATCCCAAATATCGGTGAATCGCGTCGTGAGTGGGCTTAAACCGAGTCGCACAATATCGGGTGGACGAACGTCGGCGATGACCTTGAACTGTGCCGCCAAGTCTTTAACAAGTTGTGGTGCATTGGGATGATGCACTGCCAAATGACAACCGCGCTTTGTTGCATCACGAGGTGTTGATGTTGTCAATCCAAAATGATCAATGACATCGATTCCAAATTTCGTGAGGGCCTGGCCTTTCTTGGCGATCGCCGGCATGCCAGCACGACCCGACAGTGCAATACCTTCTTCGGCGGCGACCAAGCTCAACATGTTTGGTGTACCGAGCAAAACGCGCCGAATGTCATCGTGTGGTGCGAATGGCTTTTCCATTGCGAATTGATCTTTTTGTGCAAACCATCCTTTAATGGGTTGCTGAATGTGTGACTGCAATTGTTGCGCAACGAATGTCCACGCGGGAGCACCAGGACCACCATTCAGAAATTTGTAACTGCATCCAACCGCGAGTTCGACACCGAGAGCGTGAACATCAAACTCAATCGCTCCGGCCGTATGTGAGAGATCCCACAAAACCATTGCTCCCTGAGCACGGGCCTGGGCCGTGAAGCCAGCGACGTCACACAATTCAGCAGTGCGATAATCAATGACGCTGCGTACGACGACTGCGACATCGGAAAGATCAACATCGGCTGTCAATGGGCGAACGGTCAGCCCAAGATCGTGAGCAATTCCTTCAACAACAAATCGGTCAGTCGGAAATTCGTCGGCGGCAACGACAATCACTTTGCGGTCGGGTCGCAAACCAAGTGCGATGTGGACACCTTGATAGATATTGAGCGTGGTGTTGTCGTGCACCGCGACTTCACCGGGCCGTGAGCCGATGATGAGCCCCATACGGTCGCCGACTTTGCGCGGCATATCAAGCCAGTGATCCCAACTGTTGATCAGGTCGC
>WLMQ01000130.1 GCA_009700145.1 Actinomycetota bacterium | reverse complement strand
GGAGTTCGAGTCTCCTCTCCCCGACCAATTCATTTCACACAGCGTCTATGTGTCAATGTTGGGCATGAGCATTTCCAACATCTCCATTAACACTCTTTCTGGTCAACCCACGTCACTTGGCGGCCTTGGCGCAAAAGTCATGTTGGTTGTCAACGTGGCAAGCAAGTGCGGATTGACTCTGCAGTACACCGGCCTCGAAGCCCTTCACGCAAAGTACGCCGGTCAAGGCTTCAGTGTGGTCGGTGTTCCGTGCAACCAGTTCATGGGACAAGAGCCCGGTTCACCCGAAGAGATCGCAACTTTCTGTTCAACGACTTACGGCGTGACCTTCCCATTGCTCGAAAAGATTGATGTCAATGGCGACAACCAACACGCGCTCTATCAGCAACTCAATGCCGTCGCTGATGCCGAAGGTGTCAACGGTGATATCCGTTGGAACTTCGAAAAGTTCTTAGTCAGTGGCTCAGGAGAAATTCTTGGTCGCTTTAGTCCGATGATCACACCCGATGACCCGGCACTCGTGAGTGCTATCGAGTCACACCTGAAGTAATACTTCAGACCGCAATTACATCTAGTCGTGAATCCAGACTTTGGCGCCCTTAGGTAAGAGATTTTCTAACCAAATTAAGTCCATCACTGGGTTCGCAACGCGAATACATCCGTGCGATGCCGGATACGCCGGGATACTGCGCGATCCGTGCACAGCGATTCCGCCCACCACGAACTTCGGGCGATACAGGCTTCCGAGATTTCCTTCGTAGACCTTTTCGTCGCGCTCTTTATAGATTTTGAATTCGCCAACAGGCGTTATGGCAATACCAGTGACACGATTATTTGAAAGGTGGTCTTCTTCGTCGTAGTCCTTGCCATTTCCGGTTGACACATTGAACGTGTAGATCACTTTGCCACCGCGCACGACGAACGCGACTTGCTTGGCTTTATCTACTTCAAAGAAGTCGCCGGTTGTGCGACCAGCAACTGGCTTGCACTGTGTTGTGTTGAGATAAGCTGCGGTCGTTGCATCGGTGACCGATGTGGCCGTGAGTCCAGTCCATTTCTGAAACGCCATCACTGCTTGTTTGGTTGACGATCCATATTCGCCGTCGGCCCCAGAGTTCCAAAAACCAAGTTCGAGTAATCGCAATTGCAGTCGCTTTACTGCGTCGGGTCCAGAACCAGTGCGAATTGGTCCGACCGGCCATGCCGCAACACCCACACAGCCAGTTGTTGTCACTTGCACTACTTTGCCGCGAACGGCGTAGCTCGCTGCTTGTGAACCGCCGACGTACCAACCAGAGATGTCAGCGATGAGTTGTCCGCCACCTTCGGTGAACACATCAAATCCGCGTGGCGAGACCGGGACAATCGCATGGCTTGCCACAGTTTGATTGGAGTAAATCACGTTTGTCGTACTTGTACTACGTGACGTAGCCGTCGTTGCCGAACTTCCGGCCGGAGTGACCGACACGTAACCAGCCAAGAAGGCGTCAGTGATGGTTGTGTTCATGGCAACAGCGGCGATGTTTGAGTGACCAAGTTGAGTTTGTACATCAACTTCGACCGAACCGGTTGCAGCAATACGACCAGTGGCCCGCGTATCCAGAAAACGCGAGGGAGAGTCCAACGGAACGAAGAGGCCGTCAGTCGATTGTGGCGCATTGCTACCAGTAAATGAACCAACGAGATCGACGATCAGATGTCCACCGCCCGATGAATAAATGTCAACTTGGCCATTTTGATTCACACTTGTGATCACTTGGTTGGCTGATATCGCTCCCATTGCAAACGAATTGAGATTTGACGAATCGGGTTTGCTATTTCCACTTGGGAAAACCTGCCAGTAACCCTCGCTGAGACCAATCACTGTCACGCTGAGAACTACTGCAGAAGCGCCGGCCGAGTCTGGTATTGAAATAGTTCTCGTCTCGCCAGCGATCATCACTGAGCTGTTTCGCGAGTCATAGATACGCGTTGGTGCAGGGCGACTCAATAAGCGGCCCGAGGACGTTGAAGGAGTAGAAGTTGTTGACGGCGTGTAGAAGCCAACGAGGTCGACAACGACGTTTCCACCAGCACTTGAATACACACTGATGCCGCCATTCACGACTGGCACCGTCACCAAGTTGGGAACAGCCACTGCTCCCCCGTATGTCGAGATGTAGTCGTCGATATTTAACTGCGATGCATTCGGTTGTGATTGACCAGTTGGCCACAACGTCCAGTAACCAGGCGCAGCAGGACCGACTACGGTGACGTTCACGACAGCAGCCGTAACGGATGCATTGAAGAGGATTCCGATTGGTCCAGTGAGCATGATTGATCTCGTGCCGCCAGCCTCAACGATTGATTGACCAGAGTTACGAGTATCAAGCACCCGTTGTGTTTGCGGCAGAAGTACAAACGATGATGCATGAGCCGGGACATCGGCTGCTAACACACTGCTGGCTAACACACTGCCAGTTGACGCCGCGGCGCTGGCTCGCTGACCGCTGTACCCCGCCGAGAACAACACGAGAACTACCGACAGGAAAACCTTGAAAATACACCTGCCGTGCGCACTGGTTTCAGTCACCTGACGCAGGCTAACGAAACCTCTCAGCAATTCACATCCTGTATCGGCTTTACCTATACATCCTTGACTCGATCAATCCCTTGTCATGCAAGGACCGCAACACCATCTTCACGCATTCTTCAATGCTCGCACCAGAGGTATCAACCCGCAGATCGGGATGTGTCGGTACCTCGTATGGCGAATCAATACCTGTGAAATTAGGAATCAAGCCAGCTCGAGCTTTTGCATATAGACCTTTGACATCGCGAGCCTCTACAACGTCCAGCGGCGCGTCAACAAACACTTCAAAGAAATCCTCTGTTCCAACAATGTCACGCGCCAATTTCCGTTCATCGGCAAAGGGTGAAATAAACGAAACAAGGGTGATCACTCCAGCATCAACAAATAGCTTAGATACTTCTGCGGTCCGGCGAATATTCTCAGCACGGTCCGATTCTGAAAAGCCCAAGTCGGCATTCAGGCCTTGTCGGATGTTGTCTCCATCAAGTACATATGTCAGTAGACCGTTCTGATGAAAAATCTGTTCAATCTGATTAGCGATCGTGCTCTTGCCGCTTCCAGACAAACCAGTCAACCAGAGCACGAATGACTTTTGATCTGTCAACGATGCACGCTGCTCGCGGCCAATCGCAAGCGTCTGCCAGCGCACATTTTCGTAGCGTCGCAGACCATGACGAATCATCCCGGCCCCTACTGTCAGGTTGGTCGCACGATCGATCAAGATAAAGGCACCATTGTCACGGTTCACGTCATAGGCATCGAAAGCAATGACCGAAGTGGTTGAAATGTTAACGATGCCGATGTCATTCATCTGAAGCGACGTGGCTTCCAAATGTTTATTGCTATCGACATCGAGTCGATATTTCAAGCGGTTGATTTGCGCTGAAACTTCTCTGCTTCCAATTTTCAAAACATACGAGCGATGAGGGATCATTGGACTTTCACCAAACCAGACCAGATGAGCCTCAAATTGATCAGTCAATGAGGCTGAGTTAGAAACGCTACTCAACAAATCGCCACGACTAACGTCGACTTCATCTTCGAGAAGCAAACACACACTTTCTCCCGCAACTGCTGATGTCCGAGGGCCATCAAAATCGGAGAACCCCTTCACCCGAGATTCTCTTTCGCTCGGAAGAATTTGGATCGCGTCACCAATGGCAATTTTTCCGCTGGAAACCAGGCCCATATATCCACGAAAATCAGAGTTGGGCCGATTGACAGCCTGCACTGACATCCGAAACGGTAAATCCCGGTCATTACTTTGAGTGGGAATTTTTTCGGCAATCTCTATCAAGCTCGGGCCTTGATACCAATCCATATTCGCTGATGGAAAAATCAAATTCTCGCCTGTCAAAGCGCAAATTGGCACAAAGTGGATTTCGTCGAAATGGAGATCAGAGGCATATTTGAGATATTCGCTGGTGATTGATTCAAAAACATCATGTTGATAATTGACCAAGTCAATTTTGTTAATCGCAACCACAACTCTTTTGATACCGAGCAAGTCAACAAGTAGCGAGTGTCGACGAGTCTGGGTCAAGACTCCCTTGCGAGCATCGATAATGACCACAGCCAGATCGGCTGTCGAAGCTCCGGTCACCATGTTGCGGGTGTATTGCTCGTGTCCAGGGACATCGGCAACGATAAAAGTCCTTTTTTCAGTAGCGAAAAAACGATAAGCGACATCGATCGTGATGCCCTGTTCTCGTTCGGCAATCAAACCATCGGTCAACAGCGCAAAATCAATAGACTCGCCCTGAGTCCCGTGCCGCACCGAATCGCGTTCAAGCGCTTCAAGTTGATCATCAAAGATTTGTTTTGAGTCAAACAAAAGTCGCCCGATCATCGTGCTCTTGCCGTCGTCGACACTTCCGCACACGACGATTCGCAAAAGAACTTTCTCTTGTTGAGACTTAATAAATGGTGACGAACTTTCTTCTTTGACGGTACTCAATCGCTTCATCAGAAATAGCCTTCGCTCTTCTTTTTCTCCATTGATCCTGCTTGATCGTGGTCGATCAGACGGCCCTGACGTTCTGAAGATCTACTGACAAACATCTCTTCAATGATTGCTGCCAAGTCAGTCGCTTCACTCTCAACTGCTCCGGTGAGCGGGTAGCAACCAAGAGTGCGAAAGCGCACCATTTTTTCCTCAATCACTTCGCCGGGAAGCAACTTCAAGCGCTCATCGTCAACCATGATGGTCATGCCATGACGTTCAATAACTGGACGCTGCCGAGCAAAATAAAGAGGAACCACGGGAATATCTTCGATCATGATGTACTGCCACACATCAAGTTCAGTCCAATTCGACAGCGGAAATACCCTGATTGACTCACCTCGCGCGTGGCGTGCGTTGTACAGGTTCCAAAGTTCAGGTCGCTGATTTTTCGGATCCCAAACATGCTTCATAGTCCGGAATGAAAATACCCGTTCTTTTGCCCGTGACTTTTCTTCGTCGCGCCGCGCCCCACCAAAGGCCAGATCAAATTCACCAGCATCCAAAGCCTGTTTCAAACCTTGCGTCTTCCACATATCGGTATGAAGGGATGAACCGTGATCGAACGGATTGATGCTCTGACTAACGCACTCGGGATTCGTGTGAACGATGAGACGAATGTCAGATTCATCGGCCACCTTGTCTCGAAAAGCAATCATCTCTTTGAATTTCCAAGTGGTATCGACATGCAAGAGAGGAAAAGGCAGTGGCGCTGGGAAGAAGGCCTTCCGTGCCAAGTGCAGCATCACAGTGCTGTCTTTACCGATCGAATACAGCATCACCGGGTTTTCTGCCTGCGCGACGGCCTCTCGCAGAATGTGAATTGACTGTGCTTCTAACTCGGCAAGATAACTAATGACAGCCCCTTCCCCCCAGAATTCGACTACCTGATCAAAGTTAACACTGACCGCATCCCTTGATCGCACATCGGGGAGTGG
>WLMQ01000013.1 GCA_009700145.1 Actinomycetota bacterium | reverse complement strand
TCGTCTCGTCCATAACGTAAGGCGCTCGTACCAAGAGCTGCTTCAACATGTTCGACCAGTACTTGGTTCGGATGAGAAAGTGCGGCCGCTACTTCGAGAGAGGTCAACGCTTGACGACCGTCTCCCCCAGATCTTTCGGTCAGCAAGTTAACCGCATCAGGAGTTGAAGTAGTGCCTAAGGCCACGAGACCACGTTCAATCAGCGTACGAATTGCGTCGCGAGAAAGTGGTTCGAGACGAAAGAGGGTACTGCGTGAACGAAGTGGCGCATTGACTTCGAAAAATGGATTCTCCGTAGTTGCCCCGATCAGGGTCAATGTTCCGTCTTCAACGGCAGGAAGAAGTGCATCTTGCTGACTCTTTGAAAAGCGATGGATCTCATCAAGAAACAAGATCGTTCCTTGGCCATGCATGCCAAGACGTTGACGGGCCCGTTCAATAACTTCGCGCACATCTTTCACACCAGCAGTCACAGCCGATAATTGCTCAAAGGCTCGTTTGGTTGTGCCGGCAACTGCCAAAGCCAAAGTGGTTTTTCCGGTTCCTGGTGGACCCCAGAAAATTGCACTGCTCAATTTGTCTTGTTCGACAAGACGACGAAGTGGTTTACCCACTCCGACGAGATGCTCTTGACCAACGACATCATCGATGGTGCGCGGGCGTAGTCGCGCCGCCAACGGAGACTGTGAACGAAGTTGTTCTTCGGCAGCAGCGCTAAAAAGATCGCTCACGGCAAGATCCGTGAAAACGCTCGAGCGTACGCAGCCTGACGGAATTCCACTAGATGATGCAACAGATGATGCGGCTCCATCCACTGCCAACGACTGAACTCATGATCATCTGGCTTTGGAGAAATACTTGCTTCGTCTAAGACCCCGAACAAAAACCACTTTTGAATTTGTCCGCGCCTTTTGTCACCGTTTTTGATAGTGGCTCGTATATCAGCTGGCCACTCGTAGGCAATCCACTCCGGCAGCTCAAGAACCATGACCACATCAGAAGCTGTCAGTCCCGTTTCTTCAGCGAGTTCACGCCAGGCTGCGTCAAGTGGTTCTTCATTGATATCAATGCCACCTTGTGGTAACTGCCAGGAGCCTGGTACATCCTTGCGTTCAAAAGCCATCAAGTCGCCATTTTCACGTCGGACAACAATGACAACTCCGGCACGAAAGGATTGCGAGCTCATGGGGGTGGCAAGTCCCTCGTTCAAACTTTGGGTGGGAGAACTCTGATGCCGAGCTCGTCGAGTTGCTTGTTCTCGGCACGAGTTGGAGCATTTGTCATGGGATCTTGACCACTTTGAGTTTTCGGGAAGGCAATGACCTCACGAATGTTTTCTTCGCCAGCCAAAATTGCGACGAGGCGATCGAGACCAAAAGCAAAACCTCCGTGGGGCGGAGCTCCATATGTGAATGGTTTCAAGAAGAAACCGAACTTACGGTTGGCTTCTTCTTCACTAATTCCAAGTGCGGTGAAAACCCGTCGCTGCATTTCGGGTTCGTGAATTCGAATGGAGCCAGAACCCAATTCCCAACCGTTGAGGACGAGGTCGTATGCCAATGAGCGCACTGACATCGGGTCAGTTTCAAACTTGTGCAGATCTTCGGGATGAGGCTGACAAAAAGGATGGTGACCAGGCTTCGGCTGGCCGGTTTCTTTGTCAACGCCAACGAACAATGGGAATTCTGTCACCCACACATAACGGTAAGGACCTTGGTGAACAGGCGGACGACCAAGATCGTTGCGCAATGTTCCGAGAACGTCACAAGTCATTGACCATTCGTCGGCGACAATCAATAGTAAGTCGCCAGGTGCTGCTTGCAATGTTGAAATCAATTTGGCCTGTTCGTCAGCCGACAAGAATTTAACCACGGGTGACTCAAGAGTGCCATCGGCGGCGACTTTGAGCCAGACCAAACCTTTAGCACCCATCTTCTTGGCGCGGTCGGTTAATGCGTCAAGTTTGTTACGACCAAATTCTTCGGCCTTGCCCTGAACACAGATGCCTTTGATCGACTCGGCGCCTGTAAACGCTTTGAATTCAGTGCTCGAGAAGATTGCAGTCAATTCAGTGAGTTCCATACCAAAACGCAAGTCGGGCTTATCAACGCCGAAACGTTCCATAGCTTCGCGCCAGGTAATTCGTGGGATCGGATCGGGCTTCACGCCAGTTACTGATTCGGCGGCAGCAATAACGGCTTCGCCGATGGCAGCCAGAACGTCGTCCTGATTGACGAAACTCATTTCTGCGTCGAGCTGCATGAATTCGTATTGACGGTCGGCACGAAGGTCTTCGTCGCGCAGACAGCGGGCAATCTGGTAATAACGATCGATGCCAGCGACCATCAGGAGCTGTTTAAACAACTGCGGGCTTTGTGGCAGAGCATAAAACGAACCTGGTTCTTTGCGAGACGGAACCAAGAATTCGCGGGCACCCTCTGGAGTGGACGGCACCAACATGGGTGTTTCAACTTCCACGAAACCTTGTAGTTCCATCGCGGCACGAACCGCTGAGTTGACTTTGGCGCGGGTACGGAGATTCTTTTGCATGCGCTCACGGCGGATGTCGATGTAGCGGTATTGCAAGCGCACGTTTTCGTCAACATCGTCGGCACGAGCATCAACTGGAAACGGCGGTGGTTCGGCCGAGCGAAGTACTTCGACGACGCATTCACCAATTTCAACTGCGCCAGTGCTTAAGTTTGCGTTGACTGTTCCATCTGGACGCGGTCGAACGACACCGGTGATCTTGACGACATATTCGCTTCGGACATCGACTGTATTGTCGATCACACATTGAACAATGCCCGAGTGATCACGAAGATCGACGAAGGCCAACTTGTCGCCATGTTCACGACGCTTTGCAACCCAGCCACAAACAGTCACCGATTGCGAAACGTCGCTCGTTCCGATTTCTCCACACATATGGGTGCGCATTGAAGTTTGTCGTTTTGAAATAGTCATGAGAGTGCTTTCAGTATTGAGGGGATTAATTCGCTGCGAGAAATTGTTGATTGTTGCTCGTCGCCGCGTAGTGGACGTAAGACGAATGATTGTGCTGAGACTTCATCTGAGCCGATAATAATGGCGATACGTGCACCACTCTTGTCGGCTGCTTTCATTTGACTTTTCATACTCTTATTTTCATAAGAACGGTCGCTCGAAATACCTGATTCACGTAACTGCTGAGTAATGATGAGAGCTTCAAGACCACCAGCAGTGTCAACCACAAACACATCGACAGGCGTTGGGCTTGGAGCGAAAACTCCTTCGTCGTCACAAGCGATGAGCGTTCGGTCAAGACCCAAGGCAAAACCAATTCCGCCAGTTGAAGGCCCGCCTAGGTCTTCAACTAAGCCGTCGTAACGTCCGCCGCCACCGATGGCATTTTGTGCCGAATCGAGCGTTCCTCCGACGAATTCAAAAGTCGTATGACGGTAGTAGTCGAGGCCTCGGACCAATTTTTCATTCACAGTAAACGGAATATTGAGAGCCCGCAAACCAGATTGAACCGTTTCGAAATGTAAACGAGCGTCGTCACTGTAGAAGTCAGAAATTTTTGGTGCACCGGCGATGACACCGTTATCTTCGGGGCGCTTTGAGTCAAGAACGCGTAACGCATTTTTGGCAAGTGTGGTTTTGCTGGCATCAGAAAGGAGATCAATGTTGTCGGTGAAGTACGTCTGCAAAGCAGCGACGAAGCGTTGGCGATTCTCTGGTTCGCCCAAACTGTTGAGATGCAGATGAACTTGTTGCAAACCAAGACGTTTAAAGAAGTTCCAACCTAAGGCAATAACTTCAACATCAAGATATGGGTCATTGGCCCCGAGGACCTCAATGCCGACTTGATCGAACTGTCGGTAACGGCCGCGTTGAGGGCGCTCGTAGCGGAAGTTCGGCCCCGAATACCAAACCTTCCATGGTGTCGCTGGACGGTGTTGAACAAAGGCTCGGCACACACTGGCGGTCTGTTCGGGACGAAGAGCCACATGCCGATCGCCCTTATCGATGAAGTCATACATCTCTTTTGTGACGATGTCAGTGGCCTCGCCAACTCGATGAAAAACGCCGATGTCTTCGAGAAGTGGAGGGATGATCTGGCCATACCCAGCCGCGGTCACGGTTTCGGCAAACGCAGCCACGAAGCGCCGCCAACGGGCGGATTCGGGAGGAAGGATGTCACGCATCCCTGGGCTGGTTTGGAACTCGGGCACAAGTACTCAGGATAGCGGTCACAGCGTCCAGGCTCAGGGAGATTAGGACTTGCAGGCGCCTATAAACGAGCAATAACGGTCACCCGAACCTGACTCAATTATCCCGGTCACTCATCGTCTTCGTCGAGCGGGCGACCAGTACCTGACCGGTGTGCTTCGTAGACCCCGTCAATTTTTTTGATTGTTCGTAGAACTGCGTCTAGATGACCAGGGTCGGCAAGTTCGAATTCGAAACGCATTTTAGCGATTCGGTCTCCCCCGGTATGGGTACTGCACGCCACGATATTGACATGTTGTTCGGAGAGTTCGTTGGCCACATCGCGTAAAAGCCGTGAACGATCAAGAGCGATGACTTCAACGCTGGCTCGGAAAACTGTTCCCGTCGCTGAACCATCCCACTCAACATCAACAAGACGCGATGACTGATCGTCGGCGAAAGTACCAGCATTAGCGCAGTCCGATCGATGGATACTGACACCGCGTCCGCGTGTGATGAAACCCATGATTTCGTCTCCTGGCACGGGGGTACAGCACTTAGACAGTCGGATCAGAACATCGTCGAAACCTTCGACATGAATTCCAACGTTATTGCCCCGACGACGTAAGTCATCGGGTCTCAAAACTGACGCTGGAAGTCTTTCTTCAGAATTTGAATCTTCAAAACGTGCAGCGATTCTCTGCGCAAATTGAGTGGCTTCAACATGACCTTCGCCTATAGCTGCGAGCAACGTTTCGAGATCGAGATAATTCAATGACTCCATTTCGGCAATGAGGTGAGAACTCTCCATGACTCGGTTGACTGGTAATCGCACCCGACGAAGCTCTTTGGACAAATCTTCACGGCCTGCTTCAATAAGATCTTCGCGTTTTTCGCGGGAGAACCATTGCTTCACCTTGTTGCGGGCTTTCGGTGATGAAATGAATTCGAGCCACTCACGAGACGGGCTCGCAGACTCAACTTTCGATGTAAAGATTTCGCAGGTGTCACCTGATTTCAACTGATGAGGTAAAGGAACCAGTCGACCGTTGACGCGAGCACCAATACATGCATTACCGATAGCAGTGTGAACCGAGTAGGCAAAATCAACTGGGCACGACCCGAGTGGCAGTGCAATCACGCGACCTTTAGGAGTAAACACAAAGATCTCGTCTTGGTCGAGATCGGTTTTCAAACTCTCCATGAACTGCGCTGGATCAGCGATATCGCTTTGCCAGTCAATAATCCGATTCAACCAATCAATATCTGGTATCTCGTTGTCATCCTTGTACGCCCAGTGAGCGGCAACTCCCCACTCGGCTCTTTGATGCATTTCGCGCGAGCGTATTTGAATTTCGAGTGGTTTGCCGCCCGGACCAATAACGGTGGTATGCAAACTTTGATACAAGTTGAATTTTGGCATCGCAACATAATCTTTGAAACGTCCCACAATGGGCTTCCAAGTTCCGTGGATACAGCCAAGGGCTGCGTAACAATCTTTGACTGAATCCACAACAACACGAATGGCTACGATGTCAAAAATCTCGTCAAATTCTTTGCCTTTTTGAATCATCTTTTCGTAAATGCTCCATAGGTGCTTTCCGCGACCGGTGACGTCGGCATCAATATTTAAATCTGATAATTTGGCTCGAACATCAGACATTGCCTTAGCGAGATACACATCTCGTTCAGGACTACGGCTGCTTACCAAGTGATCGAGCTCGGCGTAACGTTTTGGATACATTGAAGCGAATGCCAAATCTTCAAGTTGCTGTTTGAGCCCTTGCATGCCGAGACGGTGTGCAAGCGGTGCATAGATGTCGAGTGTTTCACTGGCAATTCGTTGCTGCTTTTCGAGTGGCATTGCCGCAATCGTGCGCATATTGTGCAAGCGATCGGCCAACTTAATAATCAGTACGCGTAAGTCCTTGGCCATCGCCACGAGCATTTTTCGCATAGTCGCGGCTTGTTGTTCTTCTTTAGAATCGAAACGAATTCGATCGAGTTTGGTGACACCATCGACTATGGCAGCCACCTCTGGTCCGAAATCGCGTTCGACATCGGCGACGGTGATTTCGGTATCTTCGACAGCATCGTGCAACAAGGCGGCAATGACCGTCGTTTCATCAAGCCCGATGTCGGCCACAATTTTGGCAACGGCAAGCGGATGATTGATGTAACCCTCACCGCTTTTTCGAGTCTGTTGAGAGTGCGCTGTACGAGCAGTTTCAAAGGCTTTGGTCATTAAGGCCGTTGAGGCCTTGGGGTGGCGCCGTCGAAATGACTGCAACACGGGAGCCATTTCGTCGTCAGGTGAACTGTGTTGACGCCTCCAAGGGAGAAGACGAGTCACCGTAGCCATGGGCTAAGTATCGCAGGAAGTCTGAACCTTCGGGTGGTTATGCCCGAGCTCTACTAGCGGAATCAGTAGCTAAAGAGCGATTCGACGGCGATGCCATCAAGTTTGGCACGACCCTCTAAGAACGGCAGTTCAATTAAAACCGCGAGGGCCACTATTTCTCCGCCGAGGGCTGCGACCAAACGGCATGTAGCCGCCGCTGTACCACCGGTGGCCAAAACATCGTCAACCACCAAAATGCGTTCGCCGGGGTGAATGGCATCGCGATGGATCTCAAGCTTGTCAGAACCGTATTCGAGGTCGTATTCCTCACGCACCACGGCCCATGGAAGTTTTCCGGCCTTGCGGACAGGAACGAAGCCTGCTCCGAGGGCTACCGCGATTGGCGCACCGAGAATGAAACCCCGTGCCTCAACACCGATGACCCGTTGAATATTCGAATTGGCAAAGCGTTCAGTGATCTGTGAAATCGCTTCCTGAAATGCTGGACCATCACCGAGTAACGGTGTGATGTCTCGGAAGGTGACGCCGGGGTTTGGATAATCCGGAATTGAACGTATGAGTTCTTGCATTGACTCTGTGCTCATGATTAACGGCGGCGCTTCTTACGAGGGCGGGGCGGATGAGTCAATAGCGCTGTTGATGTCGGCGACGATTGGGCCGCTACGGATGAGTCATCGGAGTCGACATTTTGGCGACGAATCGACCTGGCACCAGTAGCTCCACCAGTGATCACCATATGGGCTAGTTCGGCACCGGTGGCATGAATGCCCTTGAGGTTCTTGTAGCGACTTTCGCGTTGTTTAAAAATTGACAGCAACGGAGACGCGATATAAATCGATGAATAGGAACCGGTAATCAATCCGACGAGCAAAGCAATGGCGAACTCTCGTAATGCGATTGCTCCAAAGACACCTGATCCGAGTACCAACAACGACAGCACTGGTAGAACTGCTGCTAAAGAGGTGTTCAGCGAACGCATGAGAACCTGGTTCATCGAAACATTGGTGATGTCGGCCATCGAGGTCCGCGAAACACCAAATTTGTCGATGTTGTCCTTGACCTTGTCGAACACCACGATCGTGTCGTACAACGAGAAACCAAGAATTGTCAAGAAGGCAACGACAGTCGCCGGGGTGACTTCAAAGCCAATAATCGAGTACACACCAACACTGATTAAAACGTCGTGCAACATCGCCAAGATTGCGGCGAGTGCCATCCGCCATTCAAAACGCCAAGCGATATAGATACCAACGAGCACCATGAACGCGATCAGAGCACGAATGGCCTTTTCAGTAATGGATCGACCCCACGAAGAACTCACCGAGCTCACCGAAACTTCATTTACGTCTACATTGGCCTTTGTTGCCAAATCACCCTGAATTTTGGCGCGTACCTCGGCACTTTGATCGCCTACTTGGATTCGAATGGATTTTGTGGTTCCGTTGGTCAAGGTTTGAACCTTGGCATTGTCGGTTGGAACGCCATTGTCTTCTAGAACTGCTCGAGCGGCATCGACGTCCATCGTTTTGCTACTCGGTACTTGCCAAGCAACTCCACCTTCGAAGTCGATGCCTAGGTTGAGGCCACGAGTGAATAATGAACCGAGGGTGAGCACTATCAATATCAGCGAAATGGCGAAACCTATTTTGCGTTTGCCGACGAAGTCAAACGAGGTCTCTCCGTGATACAGACGTCCGAGAATTCCGCGACGTGAAGTGACGAGTTCGTTACTCATGCTGCACCTCCAGTTGCATTGAGAGTGTTATCAATACCAAAGATTCGGCCACGCTGGAAGCGTTTGGTTCGTGCCAAGAGCAACATTGCCGGGCGGGTAAAGAACCAGGCGATAATGATGTCGCACAACGTTGACAGTCCTAGGAAGAAGGCGAATCCTCGAACTGAACCAACAGTCAGATACCACAGGGTGAACGCTCCGATGAGTGACACGATGTCGGCAGCCAAGATGGTTCGCCATGCTGACTTGAAGCCGCGTTCTGCCGAATTCTTGAGTGTGCGTCCCGACTTCAGTTCGTCCTTCAATTTCTCAAAGAACACGACGTATGAGTCGACGGTGACGCCAATGGACACGATGATTCCGGCGATACCGGCCAAACTCAACGCCAACCCGTTGGTGCTCGAAAGCAGCGAAATGACGTTCCATTGCACGAGGCCCGACAACGTAATACCGATGACGACGACGATGGCGAGAAGTCGGTAGTAGGCCAACATGAACAAGAGCACTAAGAGCACACCGATGAGCCCCGAAACAATGGCGGCATGAAGTGAATCGTCACCCAATGTTGGTGAGACGATCTGTACTGCCTGTACTTCAAGACGAACCGGTAATGCGCCGCTCTTCAGAACTCGCGCCAAGTCTTTAGCTTCAGATTCTTTGAAGCTTCCGGTGATGTCAACGCCACCAGAGAACGACGGCTGATTGACATTAGGAGCCGATTGCACAACACCGTCAAGAACAATTGCCATCCGGCCAGTCGGACAAACTGTTGATCTGGCGAAACACTGAGCAGCACCGACATTCCACAAGTCAGCGCCAGTTGAACCACCCTTTAAGGTGACTCGAACTCCCCAACCACCTGAGATGATGTCGGCCTTGGCGTCGTTGTTGAAGACTTCACCCGTGGCAAATGATGGCCCGAGTTGATAGATCTCTGAGCCATCGGTGTTTTGCACGATGATGGTTGCAGTGGGATCGGTGGGATCGCCCATAGTTGCCGGGGCCAAACTAGACGCGGTGTCGTCGGATCCGGTGGGTGCCTCAGCGCCCAGAGGAGCCTCGGTGATTGACGTCGGCAAAGTTGAATCGTTGGCAGATGCGACGGTGGTCGAACTTTCGGTTGGAACCGATGTGGCTCCCTGCGGCAGGTATCGAGACGGACCACCAGGGGCCGTCGTTGAAGTTGCCAGCGTCGTTACTGGAGTCGTGGTCGACGAGCCATCAACAGTTGTTGTCGATGCGCCGTCGGCAACTGTTGTTGATGAACCATCAGCAACAACAGTTGTGCTTGACGTGTCAGCCGGAGTATTCGGCGCTGCTAGAAGAACTGGTCGAAGCAAAACCGCTCCGGTCACTTGCACCAATCGCAGTGCTTCATCTTGATTGTCGACACCGGGAAGGTTGACTACGATCGCGTCACCTTGACGAATGATTTCGGGTTCGGCTACTCCGAGAGAGTCAATACGATCACGAATTCGCTCAACAGCAAGGTCGAGGCTCACCGAATCGTATTCACCAACTGGTTCTTGCGTCACAGAAATACCGCCCTGAAGGTCGAGACCAAGTGCGGGGGTGTTATCGGCGACGAGGTTGCCGGCGAACGAACCGAGCACAACCACTAAAAGGCCGACGAGGGAAATGACTAGACGACGGGTCATGGCAGGTGCGGTCACTCGCTGTCGGGTTCGGTCGACTCAGCGGCGATTTCTCCGCCTGCTGGTTCAACCGTTGGATTAATCCGGCGCAACAATGAAGCACGCGAAACTCGGATTTCGGTTCCTTCAGAGATTTCGAGCCATACAACATCACCATCAATGGCATTGACGAATCCGAAGATCCCAGCATTGGTGATAACTTCATCGCCTTCACTAATCGCGCGCTGTAGCTCTTGGCTTTCCTTCAGGCGGCGACGTTGCGGACGAATCATCAAGAAGTACATGGCGGCACCGATGGCGCCCATGAACAAGAGGGTGACAACGAAACTACCACCGCTTTTTTTTGCGGTTTCAGCGGCCAACAAGGATGACAAAGAGTGAAGAGTAAACATGAAGTTCCCTAAGATCGAGGGTCAAATAACCTGTTGAACTCTAGTGCTCAGGGCGACAATTTGGGGGCTCACGAGGGTCCAAAATGGACCAAATCTTGCGTCTAGCCCCAAATCGAGAGAATTTCTTGGCGCAGAATGTTTAGTCGCCCGAGGCTGATGGCGTTTCGCATGTCTTTCATCAGATTGAGGGTGAAAGCGATGTTGTGCAGACTCAAGAGTCGGGCAGCAGTGGGTTCGTTGACCTGGAAGAGATGGCGCAAGTATCCCCTGCTGTGGCGTTGGCAGACATCGCAGGAACAAGCAGCGTCAAGCGGGTCGTTACTTAAAGCATGCTGCTGATTTTTGATATGTAATTTTCCGGTACTGGTGAGAGCTGTTCCGTGGCGGCCGATGCGAGTCTGCATGACACAGTCAAATTGGTCAACACCAAGCCACACCGCCTCGACTAAAGACGCAGGGTCGCCCACTCCCATCAAATAACGCGGACGATCGGTCGGCAAATGAGCAATTGCCGAAGCCAAAGCAGGAATCATTTCTTCGCGCGTTTCGCCAACCGATAGGCCGCCGATTCCGTAGCCGTCAAAACCTGACCGATCACCAGTGGTGATCGCAACGGTGCGTTGCGCACTTTCGGCGCGCATCGCGATATCGGTTCCGCCTTGAACGATTCCGAATAATGCTTGATCGGGTCGTTGATGCGCCGAGTGGGCGCGCTGAGCCCACATTGATGTCCGTTCAAGAGCCAATCGAATAACTGGTTGTGGTGATGGCAATGGAGCACATACATCGAGAACCATTTGAATGTCGGCCCCGAGTAACTCTTGAGTCGCCACAGCAGATTCGGGAGTGAAGCGATGGCTACTTCCGTCATAAGTTGACTTGAACGTCACACCATCGTCATCGACTTTTGGATTTAATGAAAAAACCTGAAAGCCCCCAGAGTCTGTCAAGGTGAGTCCCCGCCAGCCCGCAAACTTTGCGAGTCCCCCGAAATGGGCGACCGTTTCTGCACCTGGGCGCAACATGAGGTGATATGTGTTACCTAAAACAATTTCTGCGCCAAGAGATTCGTAGTCAGAGGCACTGAGATACTTGATCGCGCCACGCGTGCCGACTGGCATGAATGTCGGAAACTGGTACGAACCATTCGCCGTCGTCGCTACTCCAGTTCGTGCCGCACCTTCGGTTGCAGTGATTTCTAGCGTGACGGGATGCATCTTTAACTCTCTTCGGCGTGACGATTGAGCAACATGGTGTCGCCTAGTGACAAGAAACGGTAGCCATTTTCTAGAGCATTAGCGTAGATATCGCGCCAGCGGTCTCCGACAAAGGCATCAACCATCAACAACAAAGTGGTTTTTGGTAGATGGAAATTGGTCATCATCAGGTCGACGCACTGCCAATTGAAGCCACGATGAATGAACAAACTGGTTCGACCAGAAAGTTCGTCTCGGGATGCGGCGCTCTCTAAAGCACGCACTGCAGTAGTGCCAACTGCAACAACCCGTTGGGCCGCTTGCACCTTGGTCATCACTTCTTCTTCGACAGCGTAAAACTCGGTATGCATTTTGTGGTCGAGTGGATTGTCGGTCTGAATGGGTTGAAAAGTGTCTAGCCCCACGACAAGTTCGACACGCGCGAAATCAACTTTCATATCGCGCAATCTCTGCAAAAGTTCAGGCGTGAAATGCAACCCTGCGGTCGGCGCGGCCGCTGAGGCGGGACGACGTGAGTAGACCGTTTGGTAACGGTCGGTCTGCGGTAATGCGGTTGTTATGTACGGAGGTAGAGGAATCTCACCAATGCGGTCTAGGAACGACAACACATCGTCGTGAAAGCACAATTCGATCTCAAACGAATCACCGCTTTCAAGGCGACTGCGAAAAATGCATTCGCTTCCGGTTTCTAGATGACGAAGAATTTCGCCGTCTTTCAATTTGCCACCAGGCTTGACCAGTGCTGACCAACGTCGAGAATCTGCGGTGAGTGGATCAAGAAGTAAGACTTCAACACTGCCGCCCGTCGAGCGGTGGAGTCGTAATCGACCTGGAATGACTCGAGTGTCATTGACGACTAGTAAGTCTCCGGATTGCAGGTACTCAGGAAGGGAAAAAACTTGACGATGAGCAATGTTGGTTTGGCCATTTTGGCGACCTTGATCGACGAGTAAGCGAGCATGATCTCGAGGTTCGACAGGAACTTGGGCAATCCGATCCTGAGGAAGGTCGTAATCGAAATCTGACAGTTGCACCAGACGAATTCTAGGAGAACAAACCCGGAACTTGATTCGGGGCTACTAAGCCAATGTGCTCCCATGCCGCGGGCATCGCTACTCGTCCACGTGGCGTGCGCGCAATAAGGCCCTGTTGGATTAAGAATGGTTCGTAGACATCTTCGACAGTCTCGGGTTGTTCGCCGATTCCGATGGCCAAAGTTGAGAGGCCAACTGGTCCCCCGTTGAATTGCTGACACAATGACGACAAGATTGCCCGGTCCACTTTGTCGAGCCCACGATGGTCAACGCCAAACACCGCGAGACCTTCATCGGCAATCGTTCCGGTGATCTTGCCATCGCCGCGAACTTCGGCGAAGTCGCGCACGCGTCGCAATAGACGGTTAGCAATACGCGGTGTTCCGCGACTACGACGAGCTATCTGATGCGACCCTTCTTCATCGATCGAGACATCCAGGATTCCAGCAGCACGACGCACGATGGCATGCAATTCATCATCGTCGTAGTAATCGAGGCGAGCCACTAGCCCGAATCGATCGCGTAATGGACCAGTAATCATTCCGGTTCGCGTCGTTGCACCAACCAATGTGAATTTCGGAAGCGCCAAACGAATACTGGAAGCGGCTGGACCCTTGCCGACAACAATGTCGAGTTTGAAATCTTCCATTGCTGGATACAAGATCTCTTCAACCACTCGGCTGAGTCGATGAATTTCGTCAATGAACAAAACATCGGACGGTTCAAGTTTGGTCAAAATCGCTGCGAGGTCGCCCGCTCTTTCGAGGGCAGGACCGGAGGTGATATGTAGGCGAACGCCCATCTCGGCGGCAATGATGCTTGACAGTGTGGTCTTTCCTAAGCCTGGAGGTCCGGCGAACAATAAATGGTCAGCCGCTTCGCCTCGACGACGTGCCGCCTCAAGAACAATGCCGAGCTTCTCTTTCAGTTCGCGCTGTCCGATGAACTCTTCAAGATGTTTTGGGCGTAGGCCTGATTCATCAGACTCTTCAACGACATCTTGATCTTGGATTTGCGGATCTAGAAATTCATCCCGCACGACGAGCTCCTAACGCTTGTAAAGCATCTCGCAACAGACTCTCTGCTCCGTCTTGCACAGAAACATCGCGAAGAACTTCTCGAATTTCTGATTCGACATAACCGAGCCCGAGTAACGCTTCGCGCACGTCAGAGATGACACTTGGACGCCCGCTAGTCGAGGGCTCATGACTATCGAGAATAGGCAATGACAACCGGTTCTTGAGTTCAATCAATAAACGTTCGGCTGTCTTCTTGCCGACACCTGGAACCATGGTGAGGGCGGCTACATCTGATGACGCGACGACTTCAAATAATGCAACAGGTGACAAGGTACCAAGGACAGCCATCGCTAACGAAGGACCGACGCCGTGAGTCGCCAGGAGAATCTGAAAAGTATTTTTCTCGTCACGAGTGAGAAAGCCAAAGAGGGTTTGCGCATCTTCGCGAATGTGATGATGAACATATAAAAATACTGGTGATGTCGGTTCGAGTTCAGCCAAAGTGCGCGGTGTCACCGAAACCAAATAGCCAACTCCGCCAACTTCAATGAGTGTCGTTCCGTCGCCATGGCGTTCAAGAACAGATCCACGTAATGAACCGATCATCGCGGGCAAACTTTCATATCAGGCAAACTTTCATATCAGGCTGACTTTCGGCTACGGGCTCGCCCGTGAATTGACTCGGCGCCAGCTGCGATGAGTTTTTGATGCATGGGCGATACCGCGAGGTGACACAACGCCAATGCCGCTGCGTCGGCTGCGTCGGCAGGTTGAGGCAAGGTGTTGAGTCCTAAGCGAACTTGCACCATGCGCTGAACCTGCAACTTGTCGGCACCACCCCAACCAGTAATTGTCTCTTTAACTTGATTGGGGGTGTATTGCACGACGGTGCAACCGGCCGCTGAGGCCAAAGCCAAAGCGAGTCCACTCGCCTGCCCGACGCTCATTGCAGTTCGAACATTGACCTGGAAGAACAATTGCTCAACGACCACGGTCTGGGGTTCGAATTCAAGTAATAGTTCGCTGATGTCGTGATGCAGGCTCGCGAGGCGCTCAGGAAGGGGCATGGTGGGCGGCGTACGCAAGACCCCAAGGGAAACTGCGCTGACGGACTGCGGGCCGTGAGCGTCGATGACGGCGTAGCCACAACGGGTTAAACCTGGGTCGATCCCGAGAACTCGGTGCACGGCTCGTTTCGTCGTCGTGGGGTCGCTCGATACGAACATGCGTACGATCATAACGGATTGATCGCCCCATGTCGTGGAACATGGCATTCTTGGGTATGCGCAGAGAACGAAATTTTGGTCAAGTGGTGGCTCGGTCAGTTGTCGTGATGGGGCTCATTGCATCCTTGGGTGCCTGTTCAGGAACCTCAAACTCGGGTTCAAGTGGGTCGACGACAGACAGTTCCCCTGGGTCCACTGTTGATAGCTCGGCACCTGGGATCCCGTCCGATGGCACTGACTCAGTTCAACCGACGTGCGATCAACCCGGCGTCCTGACGTGCCTATTGCCTTGGCCCGATAACCGTTTAACTGTCGCAGATGGCAACACGCCGACAGGTCGACGTTTGGCTATTCCAAGTGACGCGACTCCGGTCAACGTCGACGGCGTGGCTCTCGATGTTACGGATCAAAATCGTGGTGACGGATTCTCGCCAAACTCAGTCATAGTTTTCTCGGCACCTGACGTTGACTTAGAAAAAAGCGGAGTGCCTAACTCAACTGCAATTGAAGATTCATTAATCAAATCGAATCCAATTTCATTGCGTGATCTTGACTCTGAAACCGATTGGCCATTCTGGGGAGAGTTGGACGAGCTTTCGGGCTTGGTCACCCTTCGTCCAGCCGTAGCGCTGACAGAAGGTCACACGTATCAGGTAACGCTTGGCGACCTTGTTACTTCTCAGGGCCAACCAGTAGATATCGATCAGACTTCGCGTCAATGGAGTTTCACGGTTGCAAGCGAAGAATCGTTGTCGAGCCGATTGCTCTACGAACGTTCAATTGCCTACGAGCAGATTGGTGATGGTGTTCCAAGATTCACGGTTGACACTGTGACATCGGGTGATGTTCAAACGATTGACGGCACCTTAGAGATTCCGAACTTTCTCGATAACGATGGATCGCCTGGCGGCAAACTTTTGTTTGATGCCGTCGGAAACCCTGCAGTTAATCCCGATCATCCGTCCTACGAAGCTGCTTATCGTTGTGTGATTCCGAACGAAGTCAGCAGTCCAGTACCAGCATTGCTCTACGGCCACGGGTTGATGGGTTCACGAGATCAAGTTGATTTTTTCGGGGCTTTCGCTGGTCAGGGAATGATTGGCGCGTGTGCCGTTGACTGGTTGGGCATGGCAACGGAAGATGTGGCGAACCTCGCAGGGATTTTGGGTGACATGAGTCGATTTAACGAACAGGTTGATCGCATGTTGCAAGGGCACATTGCGTTCCAGATGCTGGGTCGACTGACGAATAGTCCTCGCGGTTTTGTGACGAATCCAGCGTTTCAAAATGCCGATGGCTCCCCCATTTTAAAAGCTGATTCAACGGTTTTTGTTGGCAACAGTCAAGGTGGAATTTTGGGCGGAGCTGCATCGGCAATCTCAACGGAATGGCATCGTGCAGTTCTTGGCGTACCAGGTATGAATTATTCGCTTCTGCTACCGCGGTCAAGTGATTGGCCAGAGTTTCAAGTGATCTTTGATCAGGCGTATACACAACCTGAGGATCAACTCATATCGCTGGCATTGGTGCAACTTTTGTGGGATCGTGGCGAGAACGGTGGTTACGCACAACACTTGACATCAAGTCCATATCTAGGAATTGAATCAAAGGATGTCCTATTGGTTGAAGCCTTCGGAGATCATCAAGTTGCCAACGTTGGAACTGAAGCTCTAGCCCGCACAATCAATGCCAAAGTTCACTCGCCATCTTTGAAGGATGGTCGTAGTTTGTCGAAGACCCCATTCTGGGGAATCGATCCCATTGAGTCGTATCCCTTTAGTGGTTCGGCCTTGGTGATGTGGGATTACGGAACCCCCGCCCCGCCCATAGGTGCTGCTGCGCCCACTGAGCCAAAGTTTGGTCTCGATCCACATGGTGCTGGCAGTGATGAAGCGCTCGTTCTCGTTCAAGCGCTCGGTTACTTGCTTGGTGGACAGTTACAAAATGTCTGCGGGGATGGACCGTGTGTCGGGACGCAGATTGACGGCTAAATCAGAGAATTGATCAGCACTTCTTGAGGGCAGCTGTGATGTCATCAACTGACCGGAAGGTGAGCCCGGCTAGCGCACGGTGGGCGTACACAATCTTGCCCTGTCGGTCAACCACGAAAACACTGCGACGCGGGAATCCCAAAGGCCCGAGTGTTCCGTACAACGCTGCTACTTCTTTGTTGACATCGGCCAGCAAAGGAAATTTGAAACCATGCTTGCCCGAGAACTCTTCGTGGCTCGACACGTCTTGTGCCGAGATCGCCAGAACCTGTGCGTCGAGTTGTTCAAACTCAGACAGTTCGTTGTTGTAGGTATTGAGTTGCTTAGTGCACACGGGCGTATCGTCGCCTGGGTAAAACACGAGTACCACTGGCTTGCCGCTGTACTCGTTCAATGAGTACGACTTACTCGCCGTACCGGGAAGAGAAAAGTTTGGTGCCTGATCGCCTACTGAAATACTCATCCGAGTGCCTCCATGATTTCGTCGCTGATATCAAAATTTGCATACACGTCTTGGACATCATCGTTGTCTTCGAGCGCGTCCATAACCTTCATAATTTTTGCTGCGGTCTCAGCATCTGTCACATCGATGATGGTTGATGACACCATCGTTGACTCGGCTGATAAGACTTCGATTCCTGCTGCTTCAAGAGCAGTCTTGACGTCATACACCGCGTTGGGTTCACTTAAAATCTTCCACGCTGAACCATCGCGACTGATGTCGTCAGCACCGGCATCAAGAGCGAGCAACATGATGTCATCCTCGCTGGTGGTTCCACCGACATAGATGACACCGCGGCGACTGAACTGCCAGCCGACTGCGCCTGGTTCGGCCATCGCGCCACCCAACTTGGAAAAGATGTTTCGCACGTCTGCTCCGGTGCGGTTGCGATTATTAGTCAACGTGTCAACCAACATTGCGACACCGCCAGGTGCGTATCCCTCGTAAGTAATCGACTCATAATTTTCGCCTTGGATTTCACCCGAACCACGTTTGACAGCGCGGTCAATCGCGTCGTTGGTCATCTGGCCAGCTTTGGCCTTCTGAATCACTGTTCGCAGGGTGGCGTTTGAGTTGATGTCTCCCCCGCCTTCACGAGCCGCTACTTCAATTTGTCGCGCGATCTTGGCGAAGAGTTTTCCGCGGGCTTTGTCAGCCGCACCCTTTTTGTGTTTGATTGTCGCCCATTTGGAATGTCCGGACATGGCTACCTCTTACTCGTTGTCAATGATTCGTGAATGATGGAAAGAAAGATCTCGTGTACTCGTAAGTCTGACACGAGTTCGGGGTGGAAAGAACTGGCGAGAGTATGTGCCTGACGAACAAGCACAGGGTTTGCGTCAATTGATGCAAGAACTTCGACATCTTTACCGATTGATTCGATGATCGGGGCTCGAATGAAAAGGGCATGAAATGGAGAATCAAGTGAAGAAATTGAGATGTCTTGTTCGAATGAATCGTTTTGGCGACCATAACCATTGCGTCGAACATGGATATCCATGGCATCTAATGAAATCTGATCAGGACGACCACCTTGAATCGTTCGCGCCATCATGATCATTCCGGCGCAGGTTCCGAACACCGGTAGACCATCGTGAAGGCGCTGAGAGAGACCAACACCCAGGCCTGACGCGACCAGAAGATTGCTCATGGTCGTGCTTTCTCCGCCCGGCAAAATGATTCCGTCGAGATCTTCGAGGTCGGAAACATCTTTCACGAGTCGAGACTCAATACCAAGATCGGTCAGCCGTTGGACGTGCGCGTCAAATGCTCCTTGGAGCGCCAATACACCGACTAACACGCGAGCGTTCACCTGGGGGCCTCATTAATAACGAACCGTTTACCAGCCGCGTTCGGCGTAGCGCTGGTTAATTTCGTCCATGCCGATACCGGTCATGGGGGCACCGAGACCTGCACTGACCTTGGCCAAGATCTTGGCATCCATGTAGTGCGTCGTTGCTTCAACGATTGCTTTGGCGCGAGCCGCAGGGTTGTCGCTCTTGAAAATTCCCGAGCCAACGAAAACTGACTCTGCACCGAGTTGCATCGCTAACGCAGCGTCTGCTGGAGTTGCTAAACCGCCAGCACAAAACAGCGGCACGGGCAGTTTGCCGGTCTCGGCAATTTCTTGCACGAGAGACAGCGGTGCCTGAAGACGCTTGGCCCATTCAAAAAGTTCTGCTGAATCTGCAGAACCAATCTTCTTGATGTCGCCAAGAATTGAACGCAGATGGCGGACGGCCTCAACAACGTTTCCGGTTCCTGCTTCGCCCTTTGAGCGAATGAGTGCTGCACCTTCACTGATGCGACGAAGAGCTTCTCCTAAGTTGGTTGCACCACAGACGAACGGAGTTGTGAACTTGTATTTATCGATGTGGTGGGCTTCATCGGCTGGTGTGAGAACTTCGCTCTCGTCGATGAAGTCAACACCAAGGGCCTGCAAAATTTGTGCTTCAACAAAGTGACCAATACGAGCCTTGGCCATGACCGGAATGGTGACGGCAGCCTTGATGCCTTCGATCATGTCGGGGTCACTCATGCGGGCGACTCCCCCATCTTTACGAATGTCGGCAGGAACGCGTTCGAGTGCCATCACTGCACAGGCACCAGCATCTTCAGCGATCTTGGCCTGCCCAGGTGTCACCACATCCATGATGACGCCGCCCTTCAGCATTTCTGCGAGTCCACGCTTGACGGGAAAAGAGCCAACCTGAGGAGTGTTTGAGCTTGAAGACATATCTTCAGGCTAACCGTGATCGGACAAGAGTGAGACCTTGTGTTGCCTCAGACCTGGCGATGTGAACCCGATTTTTGTCACTCGCCTACGAGTGATACGTACCGATCAGGGCCAGGGGGTATCGGCAACTGAAGAACCTGCAGTCACAACAACGCCCTGCTTTTCGCGGGTGAGTTCAACCCAGGTGCGACCGGGGGTCAACAACATGGGCTTGCCCGCAGAGTCAGTCAGAGTCCATGCCGAATGGTTGTCAGCACGACTCCAGGTTCCCTCTGTCCACATTCCTTGGGTGAATAGCCAAGCGGCGCCTGTGCCGACCGTTTGCGCTTCAGGACTATTTTTGTCGGCAGCACTGAACTTGTACTCACACACGATCACGACGACATTGTCCACATTGACTTGAACATTGTTGCTGTCGACATGGGGTTTGGCGTCATGGAAACGGACGAACTTACCGCTCGCGGCATCCCACTCCCAGGCGGCGTGCATATTGCCATCCATTGAGAGTTTCAGACCAGCAGTAGCCGTGCCAGTCGCTGCTGAACCGTCGGTGCGATAAGCGAACTGTGCAGGTGGCGTTCCACCTTGACCAGCATCAAGAGCCCAAATATTAGTGGTCTTGGCGAACAGGTTGTGCGGAGCCTTCTTGTCGGTTGATCGGAAGAAACCGCCACCGTTACTTGCAGCGGACGCGCTCATGTTGATGAGCTCTGACTTTTTAATGAGTCCAGTCACTGTGGCATTTCCACCGCTCCAGAGAAACAACGGATGGTTGAGCGATGTCAACAAGTTGATGTCTTGTGTACGACCTGAGCGCAATGGACCAATGGGGTCAGAACCAGTTGAGTGCAAGATGATGGCAAAGCGGGTCCACTTTTCGACGTTCTCTTCATACACAATGTCAGCTTCGTTGAGACCAGTCTGCGGACGAGCTCCTGGGTGATTATCAATCTTGGCAGCAATAGCCGGACGCAACGCAGTCGCTTCGTCGACGACGGGAAGGCCTGTCAAAGGCATGACCGGTACGGGAATAGTGGTTGTCGTCGTATCGGCGATAGTCGTCGGAGCTTCGGTCGCAGCAACAGTGGTCGGGGCAACCGATGAAGTCGTCGTAGTTGTCTCAGCAGAATCTCCTCCACCTCCACAGGCAACTAAAGAAAATCCGGCAAGGGCAATTGAGACAGCGAAAGAACGCTTTTGAGAAAGTTTCACAGGTCCTTTAATAACGCAATTCGCTCTTCAAGTGGTGGATGAGTATCGAACATGCGGTGAAAGAAACTTAATTTCCCGCCATCGCGCACACCTGAAAGCGGTTGTTCAATCCACATGTGTGCTGTGGCCATTGACGCTGAGTGGGTTGTTGTGGTGTCAGCACGCAATTTCTCTAAGGCTGAAATGAGTCCGGGTGGGTACCTGGTCATTTGGCACGCCGAGACATCGGCGAGGGTTTCTCGTTTACGACTCACCGCGGCTTGCATTGCTTTGGCAATGATTGGAGCCAATATCAAGAGCACAAAACCAAAAAGTGCAAGCGGATTGCTTCCGTTGTTGCGGTCACCGTCGCGAGAAGTACGTCCGCCATTCCACCACATCATGCGAATAGCCAAGTCGGTCATCAATGCAATCGAGCCGACCAAGGTGACGGCGATCGTTGATACCAAAATGTCGTAGTTCCGAATATGTGACAACTCGTGAGCGACAACTCCCTCAAGTTCAACTCGATTCATCTTTTCTAAGAGACCGGTCGTGACAGCGATCGCTGCGTGCTGAGGGTTGCGCCCCGTGGCAAAGGCATTGGGTGCGGGATCGTTAATGATGTACACCTTGGGCTTTGGCAGGCCACCAGCGATGCATAGACCTTCAACCAAGTTATGAAGACGTTGGTATGTCGTTGGATCGGCTGGAACTGCTCGACTCACGGCAAGAGCAATTGAATCTGACTTCCAGTAAGAAGTGAAGGCCATGACGGCTGCGATGACAAGAGCGACCACAGTCGCAAGTGGTCCCCCGCCGATGAGACGCCCAACGACAACGCCGACGAGAACGACTAAGAGCACAAACCCAAAAATGAGTGCTGCGCTTCTGCGCTTATTCGAAGCAATCTGTTGATACACGGAATTTAGAACTTGACGGTTGGCACAGTGCGAGCGGCGTCTTCGGCTTCAAAGAATTCACGATGCGGGAAGTTGCCCATTTTGGCTACAAGAACGGTCGGGAATGTGTCGAGCTTGTTGTGGTAACCAAGAACTGCGTCGTTGTAGAACTGACGTGCGTAGGCCACCCGACTTTCAGTTGAGGTGAGTTCTTCTTGAAGTGCCAAGAAATTTTGATTGGCTTTCAAATCGGGGTAAGCCTCAGACAAGGCGAACAACTGTCGTAGTGCTCCCGAAAGAACATTGTCGGCCTGACCTTGCGCGCCGGGTCCGGGGGCAGCAGACATCGCAGCATTACGAGCATTGATAACAGCCTCAAGTGTGGTCTTTTCGTGAGCGGCGTAACCCTTGACCGACTCCACCAAATTAGGGATGAGGTCTAAGCGACGCTTGAGTTGAACGTCCACTTGCGACCAAGCATTGTCAACTTGGTTGCGACGACGGATTAAGCCGTTGTACGACAAAATAACGAGTAGGACTAGCAGGGCGATCACCGCGAGAATGATGAAGATCATGTGTTCATCTTAGGTACAAAAATGCGGTCGAGACGGTCAATAGGTGGCCGATGCCCACGTCAGTGAGTTAAGGGGCGTTCTCGAGTGAAGAATTTGCGAAGTCTTTGTCCACGACTTGGCCGATTCTGGGACTCGGCAATCACTCTGCGGTAGATCTCCACATAAGTCTGTGCAAGTTGGACCATGGAAAAGCCATTTGCCCGGATTTGGCCCTGAACTACGAGCCGATCCGCAAGTTCTTGGTCGAGCAAAATTCTCCGAAGCGCTGTTTCAAGGTCAGTTGGGTTGTTGGGTTCGACGAGCAGAGCGTCTACTTCGTTGGTCGCAACGTTCAGATATCCATCAAGCGCGCTTGCCACAATGGGAGTCGCTGCTGCCATTGCCTCAATCAGAACAACGCCAAAACTTTCTCCACCAATTGATGGGGCGCAAAAAACATCGGCTTGGGAGAGACGCATTGCCTTATCAGCATCGCTGATTCGTCCGAGCCAAATAATTCGAGAATCTCCCGCCCATTCACGTTTGAGGCGTTCAGTCTCTGGACCTTCTGATGCGATTAATAAATCAACGGTATCGGGCAGGGTCGCGTGAGCTTGTAGAAGAACCTCTAATCCCTTACGCGGTTCATGACGTCCACAAAAAAAGATTGATTGACGTGTTGAATTCGTTTCGCTACGCGTGGGACGTGGAGTATGAGAGTTAGTCAGAAAGCGATCGAGCTCAACACCATTAGGCAAAATTTGGTAGTCGCCGCCGATATATCGCTGTGCCAATAGCACTGCGTCTTTTGAAACTGCGACTCGATGATCAATTGCACTGGCAAAGCCCTTGAGCGGAGCGCTTAAATACTTGTAACTCAGACTCTCGCCAGCGGCGTGAAAAGTGGCGACAATCGGTGCAGTTCGCATGACGAGTGCAGTGATGTTCGCACCCGGTGTCAATGGTTCATGAAGGTGCAACACATCAAACTGTTCGTCGCGTAATACTCTGATCGTGCGTAAGGCCGCCGAAGGATCTGGTGCAAGCGGAGCGATTGAACCGTTTGCGACTGTCGGTAGCGATTCGCCAATTGGTGTCACAAAAGTGTCTGGCGGTGCACCATCGCATGGTCCGAGAACTCGAACCTCGTGGCCCATTTTGCGTAACGAACGAGCGAGTCCCATGACCTGCCCCTGAACTCCGCCCGGAGTCGTCAAACTGTACGGACAGATCAAGCCAATACGTAGACGCGATTCCGAATCGACGGGTATGGAAACGGGTGCTTCAAACATGACCCTTCCAAACTAGCGAGATCTGATCGGTCGTCAGCGTTGGGCTAACTTCAAGGGATGCCTCTTCCCGCCTTATCCATCGTTGCTTCGCCCACCAAACGGCTTCAGATTCTTGAACTTGCGTCAGAGGCTGAGCGACGGGGTTTTCCAGCCTTGGCGTGTCCAACCCTTGGAAATGCCTTTGGTTTGTGCGTGAGTTTGGCTCATGTGACCCAACGCTTGCGTTTCTACACGGCGATTCAAGGTATCTATGGAACGTCAGCCACCGAGATTGGTTCAATTGCGAGTCACATCGGCGAGGTCTCACAAGGGCGATTCGCTTTGGGGCTTGGAGTCAGTCACGAGGCCATGGTGAAACGTCTCGGAGTTGAAATGGGTCCGCCGTTGTCGGATATGCGGGCGTTCGTCGATGCGCTCCGCAAACAAGAGAAATTTGGTGGTCCACTTCCCCCCATTTATTTGGCGGCGCTCCGAGATCGAATGCTGGCTTTGGCCTCAGAGATTAGTGAAGGTGCCCTGTGGGCTAACGCGAGTTATAGCAATACGGTCAAGCAGGTTCACCAAGTACCCCAAGAAAAGATTGCTGGTGGCTTTCATCTCGCAAACATGATTCCAACTGTCATCAGTGACGATCGAGAAGCCGCTGCTGCGGTGAATCGCAAAACCATGGCCGTGTACGTACGCCTACCTAATTACCGCAATTATTGGAAGGCTGCTGGATACGTCGAAGAGATGGAAGCAATTGAAAATGCCATCGCAACAGGTAATCGTGATGATCACTCGTCGTTCATGAGTGATACGTGGTTATCAGATTGCACGTTGTACGGAACCGCTGACCAAGTGCGCGATGGTTTGCAACGTTGGTACGACATCGGAGTTGAACCCATTGCTGTGATGTCAAGTACAAGTGGCGGACAGATCAAGGCGATCAACGAACTCTTTGATATCTATTCGTGACGTTTCTTTAGATTCAATTAGCCCAGTCGCAAAGTCTCAAGAGGTTCGAGTGCGGCAGCACGACGAGCCGGATACAGCCCGGCAAGGATTGAAATTGTGATCGCCAAGATGATTCCGGCTGGGGCAAGCCAAGACGCCATAACAAAGACCCAACCCGCAATTGAGGCGCCGATAAATATGGCCAGCATTCCGAGAAGTACCCCGAGTATTCCTCCGACGACGCCCACCACAATGGCCTCAAACAGAAATTGAACCGCAATGATATTTCGGGTATGACCAAGAGCTCGCCGAATACCGATTTCAGCCGAACGTTGAATCACCGAAATTGACATCACGTTGGCGATGCCCAGTCCGCCCACAATGATTGCTAAAAGGCCCATAGAAATAACGATCAATTGAAGTTGACGGTCGCTTTGGGCTGCTAACTCCAGTGCTTCACTTTTGATGTCGGTCGTGATTTCTTGAGGTCCGCCCAAATTGACTGCTGTCTTGAGTGCCTCAGAAGTTTCCTTCTCAGTTCCTTCGGTGCAACGCACGTACATTTTGTTGGGTTCAACATCATCGGTGAGAAAATCAATTTCGGCCCGGGCAAAAGAAATAAACACAGCATTATCAAAACCGGGTTCAAGTTCAACCGAATTCAAGATGCCAACGACCCCGTATGAAATACCGTTCAATTCAATAGTGCGGTTCTCCCCTGGCAAAACATCGAATTCGCGGGCTAATCCAACACCGATCACAGCTGCTCGAACATCACTCTCTTCATCAAACTGATTAATCCATCGTCCAGATACCAAATCCACCTGAAGTACTTCGGGCAAATTGCTATCGGTTCCGAGAACTGGAATAGGAACAGTTTCAAACTTTTCGCGGGCTTCTTCATATGGAGTGACCACGATGTTGGAAAGCTCTACCACTGCTGAAACTTTTTCAACTGTGGTGACGGTTAAAGCTCGTTCAACTGCGTCAGTTGGAAGAGTTGGGTTCTGTCCGCCAAATGAACTTGATGCGGCAGCTTCAATAAGGTTTGTTCCGAGCTTGGCGACCTTTTGTTTGAGGTCTCCTTTTGCTGAATCGGTGAGGCCTACTGAAGCGATAATCGCAGCGACACCAATCATCGGTCCAAGTAGCAATAAGAGCGTGCGAACTTTACGAGCGAATAATCCGTTGAA
Organism: Actinomycetota bacterium; assembly: GCA_009700145.1. Classification (GTDB taxonomy): domain Bacteria; phylum Actinomycetota; class Acidimicrobiia; order Acidimicrobiales; family Ilumatobacteraceae; genus Casp-actino8. The sequence goes on along the minus strand of WLMQ01000013.1, from coordinate 1,352 downwards.
GGCGACGCGCACCAAATCTTTAAAAGTGCTCATGAGCGAAGCACCTCATCGGAAACGATTCCACCGTCGAGCATTGAAACTTTACGGGCTGCTGAGTTAGCGATACTCGTATCGTGCGTCACGATGACTACCGCTCGTTCAGTTGATTGCAAACCCGACAAAATTTCCATGACGTTGGCGGCATTCTTGGTATCAAGTGCGCCGGTGGGCTCGTCGGCGAGAAGAATCTTGGGCTCGGTGACTAGTGCACGAGCAAGTGCAACACGTTGTTGTTCTCCGCCCGACAGTTGAACTGGACGGTGATCGGCGCGTGGGCCAAGTCCGACGCGCTCAAGTGACGCCATCGCTCGCTCTCGTCGTTCGGCTGGTTTCAACGAACGGTACAAAAGGGCAGTTTCAACATTGCCCAAGGCATCAAGATGGGGAATCAAGTGAAATTGTTGAAAGACGAATCCAATACTTTTGCCCCGCACTCGAGTGCGTGCAGCATCTGCCAAACGCGTGACCTCTTCGCCGCCAACGGTAATAGTGCCCTCGGTGGGAACATCAAGGCATCCAAGTAAGCCCAGCATCGTAGATTTACCCGAACCTGAGGGACCGACAATGGATACGAAGTCTCCAGCCCGAATCACCAGCGACACATCTCGTAAAGCCCAAACTGCTGCTTCGCCGGTTCCGTAGACGCGCGAGACATGGCTCAATTCCATGAGCGTTGGAACCTCGATCGCTTGGGTAGATGAAAAAGGGTTCATGTGGATCGATTAAGCAGCCGAGGCAACATTGCCTGACGCAATATCAACAACTACTAACTCGTCACCCTTTAGACCATCTTTGATTTCAACCCATTCACCGTCAATCAAACCGATTGTGACTTTGACTCGAGTGATCGTCCCGGCATCGTTGACGATTCGTACTTCGTCGCCGTCGGCCGATCGCAGAACGGCAGCGACAGGGACAGCAAGTACTTGTAACGCTTCGTCAAGAGTGACATCAATAGAAACTGTCGCGCCATCAACGGCGCTGAATTCGCCGGTGACCGTGATTGTTCCTTCGTATAACTCTTCACCGGCTGAACCAACAGTGGCACTGTCATCAAGTTCTGAAATTGTTCCAGGCAAAATCTGACCCCCAACTTTGAGGTCCACGGACACGGCTTGACCTACTTCTAGTTCTGCGCGGTCGGTTGGGCTGACTTTCATCGTGATCGTGAATTGTGGTTCGGTGAGGCTCAGGACAACGTTGCCTTGTAAAACGAATTCACCTTCATCAACCTCGACCTTGCCGATTCGAGCAGGCCAGTCAGCGACGAGCATGTCCGATGGCTTAAAGGTGACATCATCGTTGATGACATT
>WLMQ01000129.1 GCA_009700145.1 Actinomycetota bacterium | reverse complement strand
TAACGGTAACCGCAAACCTTCCGAACGCCCACACTGGCGGTGCGGTTAGCCTCGCAGATGTGGCAACTTTGCGCGTCGGCTTGGCTCAGATGAACCCCACCGTGGGCGACTTGGCGGGTAATCGAACGTTGATCGCCGACCTGTATGCGCAAGCCGTTTCTGCGAAGTGCGACATTGTGGCCTTTAGCGAGTTGTCAGTGACGGGGTATCCGCCCGAAGACTTGGTGCTGAAGCCGGGCTTTGTGCGCGACAACCGCATTGTTGTTGAAGACCTCGCAAAGATCACCGGCTCGTGTGTTGCTGTGATTGGTTTTGTTGACAGTGGTGTCGGCAATCAGGTGGCCTCGGGTCGACCAGTGATTTATAACGCCGCGGCCGTGTGTGCCAACGGTGCGATTCAACACGTGTATCACAAACGGTTGTTACCGAACTACGACGTGTTTGATGAAGAGCGCACCTTTGAACCAGGTGCCGGTGATCATCGCATCTTTGATGTGGCGGGCGTGAAGTGTGCAGTGTCAATTTGTGAAGACATCTGGCGTGCCGATGGTCCCGTGAGTCAGCAAGCGCGCGATGGTGCACAAGTGAATATCAATATCAATGGTTCGCCGTTTCATAGTGGCAAGTTGCTTGAACGTGAAGAGATGTTGCGCACGCGTGCGACCGAAAACAAATGCGCAATTGTGTACGTCAATCAAGTTGGCGGACAAGACGAATTAATTTTTGACGGTTCATCAATGGTGTTTGCGCCAGACGGAACTTTGCTCAGTCGATCTGCACAATTTGAAAGTGGACTCACAGTTGTTGAGGTCAACATTGACGCACCTCAGGTAGCGACGGTTGCGCCGATCAGCGATCGTTATGCCGAAATGTACGGGGCTCTTGTGTTGGGCACGCGCGACTATGTGCGCAAGAACAAGTTCACCGATGTGGTGATTGGCCTCTCGGGCGGAATCGACTCATCAATTGTTGCGGCTGTAGCCGTTGAGGCTTTAGGCGCCGATCATGTACATGGTGTGGCAATGCCATCGCGTTATTCATCTGATGGTTCAAAGACTGATGCCTATGCATTGGCTGAAGCATTAGGTATTGATTGTCGAACGATTTCTATTGAGCCAGTTTTTGAAGCGTACTTGTCGATGCTTGCTCCAAGCTTTGAAGGTAAGGCCGCCGACCTCACTGAAGAAAACTTGCAGAGTCGCTGCCGCGGACAAATTTTGATGGCCTTGTCAAACAAATTTGGTTGGATGGTTTTGACAACTGGCAACAAGAGCGAACTTGCAGTTGGGTACTTCACGATTTATGGCGACTCGGTTGGTGGGTACGCAGTCATTAAAGACTTACTGAAGACCGATGTGTTTGGTTTGAGTCGGTATGTCAATCAACGTGCTGGTCGCGAGATCATTCCCGAGTCGGTACTCACCAAACCACCATCAGCTGAACTACGTCCCGATCAACGTGACGATCAGAGCCTTCCTCCGTACGATGTTCTTGATCCGATCTTGGCGTTGTATGTCGAACAAGATCGCACTGCAGCAGAAATTATTGAGATGGGTCACCCAGAAGACATCGTGCGACGTATTGCGCGGCTCGTTGACATCAACGAATACAAACGTCGTCAATGCCCGCCAGGTGTGCGTGTCTCTGAAAAAGCATTTGGTAAAGATCGTCGTCTGCCGATTACTAACGGCTATCGCGGTTAATTAGACGTTGCTTGGTGTGGTGCGTCCATAAGCGACGATGCAACCAATCATTCCAGCCGCGCAGATTGCGCCGATGAAAGCCGGAACATTGATACCGAATTTGTCGTAGGCCGCAGTAGCAATGAGCGACATACTGGCACGGCCCAAAGTTCCGCCTGCTAAAACAATTCCTAATCCGCGCCCAGGAGATGCTGGAATGAGGTTGGCGGCTAATGGCAACATGCTCACGATCGAGAATTCAAAACCAAGTAAGTAAATGCCCAATAAAATCAAGCCGATTACTTGGTTGTTGTGACCTATCGTGAGCAAAAGGCCCGCTGGGAAAATGAGTGCGGCACCAAATATTGCACTGCGTTCTTTGCCCCAGGTGTCGGTGCGACGAGCACTAGTCACCGACGCGAGTAGTTCAAATGCTCCGAGACCAAAGACAACTGCTGAGATTCCGGCCTCGGTAAAACCAAATTGATCTTCGAGCCACGAGCCAAATGTGACGAACAATGTCTGACTGGCTGCCATTAAGAAAAACATCGCGCCAAAGATCCAGTAACCATTGAGCGGCATCTTGTGTTTGACAGTTTCGTGCGATCGTTGCGAACCTGCAACATCGTGACCATCGAGGCGAGTCATCACGACGATTGCCATAGTGGCGACACTGATCGCACCTACGGCATAACCCCAGCGCCACGAAGAGGCGGCAGCGACAAGGCCCATTGCAGTGACACCAATAAGAAGACCGAGTGCCCATGATGTTTCGGTCATGCCGATGACTCGTCCACGTTTTTCGTACTCAACGTGGTCGTTTACCCATGACGCGAGCCCGATATCAAAAATGAACTTGGCAATCGCAATGAGCAACATGCCAAGCACGAAAATCCAAACTGATGGACTCGCTGCAGCAATCGTCGCCGCTCCAGAAATTGCAAGCAGTCCACCAGCCATTGCGGTTCGACGATGCAAGCGATCAACTAGCCGGCCAAGTACGGGCGAGATACCCATTGCGATCTCAGTGATCATGAGTGCCAAACCAAGTCGTGACAAACTGATGTGAAAATCATCCGAGATGCTCGCAAGAAATGGTGGGGCATAGCGAAAACACGCGTTTGATGTCAGTCGCGCAATGGTGAGCGTCGTGACATGGCGACGAGTCTCTTCAGAATACGAGTCGTCAAGAAACCGATCCGCAAAATAACTTTTGTTGTGGACGTTCAATCAAGATCCGTTTCGTTGTCGCCCGATTTGGCGATCAGATAACCAATGGCGCGTTCGGTCTTTTCGTAGCGGCGCGTGATCTCCCAAAAATCTGGACCGTGCCCCGATACATGTAAGTGGGCTAATTCGTGAACGATCACGTAATCAAGAACCCATGAAGGAAATCCCACCAGGCGAGTGGACATCCGAATAGTTTTTGTTGATGGCGTGCAGAGTCCCCACACCGATGTGAGATTTTCGGCCCATTCGATGTCGTTCGGAGTATGCAACGAGTAACGCTTAGCGAGTATTCGCGCGCGATCGGTGAGATTGACTTCTTGAGTCGCAATTTTTCGTTTGAAGCGGCGCACCATTTCGGCGATATTGGTGGCTTCTTCGGCCTTACTCATCCAACTCGGAATTGAAACGCGCAAGACATCGCCATGCATCTGCGCGCTGACGGTACGGCGGCGTTTCTTTGAACGAATGACTTCAACCTGAAATGGTTCGGCTTGGATGGGGGAGTCGTCAAAAAGTTTGAGTTCAGAATTTTCTGATTCGGAATGATTGGTATTCATGTTGCTCATTCGACTGCACCGGTGTTGCGCAGTTCATCGGCAATGAGTTGCAACGGAAAGAGAAGTGATCCACATTTCCAACCGTCGGTGGGCGTGTGCTCAAACCATGAACCGGCCAAGTTGGGGAAACGCTGTTCACCGCCGCTGAGGTGTTCGTGCATCAGCCGCAACACACCTCCGTGCGAAATCACCAAAACACAACCGCCGGCATTTAGTGCAACGATGTCGTCAAGCGCCGCCTGGGCCCGCGAGGTGGTTGAAGCAACGGTTTCAAAATTGGGTGGACGGCGCTCGGCCTCAAGGTAGCCCGGCCACTGCACACGAATTTCAGTCTGAGTCAGGCCCTGCCATTCACCGGCATCATTTTCTCGCCATTGAGGGTCAAGTCGGTGATCTGAACAGCCGATGACTGAGGCAATGGTTTGTCCCGTGACTCGAGCTCGCTCTAAATCGCTCGTCACGACGACGTCAAAAGTGGGGCATTCGGTGGCGATCAGGCCGCCGGCGAGTCGGGCTTGTTCGAGACCGAGTGGGGTGAGCGGGGGATCGGCCTGGCCTTGCCAGCGACCAGTCGCGTTCCATGTGCTTTGGCCATGTCGCAGCACCAAGATCCGCGTCCGAAGTTGGTTGGAGGGTTCTGCTGGCACAACCCACGAGGGTAGTGCGGGTACGCTCGGCGAGGTGGCAACTCTGCGTCTCTTTGCTCAAGCCCGTGAAGTGGCTGGTACCTCGAGCGACACTGTCGACGGAGCCACCGTCGATGAAGTGATTGCCAACGCAGTCGTTCGTTATGGGCAAAATTTCGCCGACCTGTTGCCGACTTGCCGAATTTGGCTCAATGGTGAATCGGTACCTGCTTCGACCTCCGTGAGCGATAAAGATGAAGTAGCGGTTTTGCCACCCGTCTCTGGAGGATGTCAATGAATATGCCAACTCAACAATCTGGTGATCCAGCAGCATTGTCATTGCCCGACTTACGTACCGAACGTGATGCGCAGCGCAAACACGAAGATGCAGTTTCGTTTGTGCGTCGACTCGCTCAAGGTCGCCTCGACTTGGTCACTGCAGTTCGTCAACACAAGGCCGACGGAACCGGCGCAGTGTCTGTTGCCGAAATCGTTCGCTCAGGTGTTGGCCCCGCACCAAGTACTGGCTCTGCTCGCCCGCCCCGTGATACCGAAGTGAGCGCCGACCATCCGTTGCTCACCGAGTTTGATGCACTGTGCGATCAGTTGGGCTTTGACAATATGGCCGACCTCGATGAAGCGGGCTTGCAGGCGCTCGAATCAGGTTTGAAGGCCTTTGAGTCGACCCAATCAGAGATTCGTCGGCAGTTGTTTGACCGTATTGATGCCCTGACCGCCGAATTGGTGCGTCGCTACCGCGACGGCGATGCCTCGGTGGACACCCTTTTACAGAACTAACGGCATCAACTTCAGTCCCTTCTTGGGGCACGTTCAGGCAAAGTTCGCAGACCACCGATAGTTTTTGTCTTCTGTGACGCGTGTAGCCATGCTCTCTTTCCACACCTCACCTTTGGCTCAGCCAGGGGTTGGTGATTCGGGCGGTATGAACGTGTACGTCCGCGAACTCGTTGCGGGTCTCGCTCATGCTGGCGTTGAAGTCACTACTTATACGCGTGAGTGGCGCAGTGGATTGCCGCGAGAAGTTTTGGTTGAACCCAATCACCGCGTCGTTCATGTGCCAGCCGGTCGATTTGATTTGCCCAAAGAAGAACTTGAGGGCATGGTTCCTACGTTTACCGATTTTGTTTTGGACGATATTCGCCATGCCCATGCGGCCGATGTCGTGCACGCCAATTACTGGTTGTCGGGCGTTGCCGGACATTCCATTAAACACGAACTCGGTATTCCGTTAGTAACAACTTTCCATACCTTGGCGCGCGTCAAGGCCGAGGGTGGAGATCCCGAACCCGAACGTCGTGAACGCGCCGAAGCGCAAATCATCGGATGTGCCGATGCGATTTGTGTGAGCTGCGACGAAGAAGAAGATCAGTTCCGTCGTTTATATGGCAATCCTCCTGGGCTTGTTGAAATTG
>WLMQ01000128.1 GCA_009700145.1 Actinomycetota bacterium | reverse complement strand
GTGATGATGGCTTCTGATGCCGCGCGAAATATCACCGGATGTCTGTTCCCCGTTGACGGTGGAACTCTTCCGTACTGATTTTCAGTTTTTACTGAAGGGGCAAGTGACCGCGTGACCTATTCGCATTTAGAACACGCCAACGATCTTGAACCTTCAGCGGGTCATCATCACCTCATTGAAAAGTGTCCGATTCACAAAGAGGACACCTTTGATCCGCCGTTTTATGTGGTGAGTCGCCACGAAGATGTATTGGCAATGGTCACCTCGCCAACGCAGTGGCTCAATGGCGATGGACCAGGAGTGTTTTATCAAGTAGGTGGCGTGTTGGGATCAGCCGACGATCCCGATCATCGTCGTCAACGCAAAGTGCTGCAAGACGGCTTTCGTCCAGCGATGGTCGATGCTTTAACTCCACAGGTCGAGGCGATCGGTCGACTGTTGTGGGATGACTCGTTTAGTAGCGATGGTGAAGGCGATTTTGTCCATCTCTTTGCGTTTCCATTTCCGGCCATCGTGATTGCCGAAATGTTGGGGATCCGTTCCGAAGATCGAGATCAGTTTGGTCATTGGTCGGACGACATTGTGAATGGTCTGGGTGGCGGAGATCTGACTCTTGTTGAAGCGGCGAACGCAGGTATCTATGGCCTAGTAGATGTGCTGGTTGCTGAACGCCAAGAGATCATTGAAGCGGGAGGTACTTTGCCTGATGATTTCTTGAGCGTATTAACTCAGGCGTATCTTGCTGATGAACTGAAATACAGCGAAGTTCGTCGACTGTGTCAGCAGGTTCTTGTTGCCGGTCACGAAACCACGGCCAGTTTGTTAAGCCTGATGTTGTGGCGCTTAATTCAGCAACCCGAACTTTTGCAGCAACTTCGCGATGACCCCAACAAGATTCAATGGGCAGTCGAAGAGTTTTTGCGGTTCGATTCGCCAGTGCAGGGTCTGTTTCGTACAAACAAAGAAGAGTGCGAGGTTCGTGGTGAGACAATCCCCGAGCGCAGCAAAATGCAGCTTCTTTTTGCCGCGGCAAATCGTGATCCGCGCGTGTGGGAAAACCCGGACGAAATTAACCTTGACCGTTTCGGACCGGGAGCCAAACCACATTTAGCTTTCGGTTGGGGAGTGCACCATTGCATCGGCAACGTTCTTGCTCGACGTGAAGGTCAGATGGCCTTGCGTTGGATGATTGATACTTTCGAAACAATCGAACTCACTGGTGACGTCAAAGTGAATCAGCCGTTCATTCTTCGCGGACTGACGACACTGCCGATCAAATGGACAGTTAGAAAGTGACGGTTCGGAAATGAACCAAATCAAAAGTTCGCGAGTTTCAATTGTCACGGGCGGAGCATCTGGGATTGGTCGAGCAACGGTTGATGCCTTGCTTGCTGCTGGCGAGTCAGTCGTTGTGGTTGATTTACCAAGTGATGCGCTGCGTGAAGTAGAACAGCATCCTCGTGTTCTTGCAGTGGGCGGTGACGTTACTGATGCGGCAACCAACGAATTGGCAGTCGCGTTAGCCGAAGGTGAGTTCGGCGGACTTGACGCCATGATTCTGAATGCCGGTCTTCCCGCAAGTGGTGACATCCTCACTTTGCCAATCGAGGTCTTTGACCGAGTTCTTGAAGTCAATGTGCGCGGAGTGTTGCTCGGGATCCGCGCTGCGGTGCCGGCACTTCGTCGTCGGGGCGGTGGACGCATCGTTGTCACTGCGTCAACATCAGGCATTAATGCCGACCCCAATATGTGGCCGTACAACACCGCCAAGGCCGCGGCAATCAATTTGGCTAAAGGTGCAGCCCTTGAGCTGGCCGCCGATGCAATCACTGTCAATGTGGTGTGTCCTGGTCCGACCGAGACCGGCATGACAACGGGCATCAAGCAAGTTCCAGAGGTGTACGAAAGTCTGCGTCGAGCAGTGCCTCTTCAACGTTGGGGGCAGGCGAGTGAAGTCGCTGCTGTCATTGCCTTCTTCGCTTCTGAAGCTTCAAGTTTTGTGACGGGCGCAGTAGTCCCCGTCGATGGCGGGATCACCGCTAATACCGGTCAATTCACACCGCGACCATTAACCACTTAAGACCATTAACCAACTGACCTACTAAATAATTATCCCTGCGAGAAAGAGACAACCATGGCAGAACATCCCGAGAACTACGAAGACGTCACGATCTACGGATTGGACGACGACGTTGAAAAAGATTTGTTACTTGCGCAAAACGAGTGCACCTTTATTTGGTCAAACAAAGAGGGCTGGCCGGTCGGCGTCATCATGTCGTACGTTTTTGTCAATGGCAGCTTCTGGTTGACGGCCTCGTCGCAACGCGCCCGCATTTCGGCGGTGCGTCGTGATCCTCGTGTATGTGTGGTCGTGACTTCAACAGGTTCGAAGATGGCTCGTAACAAGACCGTGACCTACAAAGGTGAATGCGTACTTCATGACGACCAAGCAACTAAAGATTGGTTTTATCCAGCACTGTCTGAGGCCATCATGGGAAGCGATGTTGTTCGCCGCGACACTTTCACTAAGTTCCTTGACTCGCCACGTCGTGTGATTCTTGAAGTTAAGCCCACCCAACGAATTGGTTATGACGGTGGCAAGATGGGTAAAGCGACATCTGAGTGGATGGCCGCTAATGCAGATCCGAAGAAAGAGGACTGAACATGAGTGGAATATCTGAAAACGGGAAACTGGGTCTATCCGCAGACGAAGTTTTGACCACAACGCGTTCGGTGCGTAAGCGCCTCGATCTCACGCGCCCTGTAGAGCGCGAAGTGCTCATGGAGTGCATTGAAATCGCGCACCAGGCACCGACCGGCTCGAACATGCAAGGTTGGCGCTGGTTGTTCATCGACGATCCGGTGAAGAAGAAGGCATTGGCCGATATGTATCGCGCTAATTACTACCCATATGTCAACGACCCCAATCGCCCGAAGCGCGACGCGCAAGGTGAACGAATCGTCGATTCGTCAATGCACCTCGCCGGCATCTTGGAAGAAGTTCCGGTGCTCTTGATTCCTTTGATCGCTGGTCGACTTGATGCGGGTACACCAACATTTGGACAGGCATCGGCATGGGGATCACTTCTTCCAGCCGTGTGGAGTTTCATGCTGGCGTTGCGCGAGCGTGGACTTGGCTCAGCATGGACGACGTTGCACTTGCCCAATGAAAAAGAAGCTGCCGAACTTCTTGGCATTCCTTTCGATCAGTACACCCAGGCTGGTTTGTTTCCGGTGGCGTACACGATTGGCACCGATTTCAAATTGGCCAAGCGCGTTCCAGCCGAAAAGTTTGTGCGCTGGAATACCTGGAGCTAATTAACTGCTGGCCCAGGCACGTGCTTGGGTTGAAGCAGTCCAACTGATCGCATTGGCAATCACTTTGCGGAACATGGGATCGACATACGTCACTGGTCCGTCGCCGAATTGGATGTAGGCGAGTGGAGCCTTTTTGGCTTTCTTCACCCAGGCAACCAAATTGCTTCCGGCCGGATGCGTCCAATTCTCGTTGCTGTTGCGTTGACCGCGAATTGCGAGATCGGCTGAAAAGAAGTTCTTGGGGTTGTCGGTTGCAAAAGTCGTGCGCATGAGTGGGATCACTTCATCTTCAAAGACTGGACAGCAATACAGTTCGTCGGTCAAGGTGAAAGAACTACCTAGCCCCTCGCAGATTGGATGAGCAGAGTCAATGACTTCAATGGTGTGTTCAACATCGAAGACATAACCAGAGTCGGGATAATTCACTCCACGTAAGGTTGCTGGTTGATAATGGAATCGCCCCCCAACAAGGTCGGCGAAACCTTCCCACTTTGGCCAACTTGCTATGGCGTGATGCATGAAAACTAAACCAGTTCCGGCGTCTTGCAGATTGTTCAGAACTTTGATGTGTTCAGCGGTTGGTACTGGAAGATCAACTGGGGGATTGCCGCCGGTGAATTTCAATCCCGGCATGTCGTAGAAAACGACAACGTCATATCCGGTTGATGGTGTATCGGCCGCAGTCCACGTGATGTTGTCCATTGAATCGAAGACAGCAAAGAATGCATCGGCGACAAACGGGTGTCCGCCCGTGACTACCTGAACCGAGATACGGGGTTCAGCCACGACCGACGAAGGCCCATTCGCCCATGATCTTATTTTCGTGATCTAAGCGAATTGCCAAAATCTCGCGGCTGCGAAGATGAAGTGCAGTATGCGACGCGGCGAAAACTTTTTCCATTGATACTGAGAAACATTCGCCGGCAAGGCCGTACGTCTTGCTGACATCATCAAGATGCAGACTGTCGGACTTGCCATTACCAAATGCTTGAAGCGCTTGAGTTAGTTCGGTTGATGCGCCGAGTGTCGATTGAACTTCGCTGGCAAAGCCAATCATGAGATCAGTCTCTTCACGCATCCATGCGATTTCGTGGGCAGCACGTTCAGCGACATTGCGCAAAACGTTTTCGAGCATCTGGATAGTGATCTTGACTGCCGGATCACTGACTGCCGAATCAACAGCGTTCAGCAATTCATTGCGACAGTCAAGAATGACTTGATCAGTTGTGGGTCGAGAAAACATGGGCTGCGCCTTTCAGAGGGTGGGCGGGATGCAGCCCGCAAGGAAGTTGTTGTGTCCGACAGTGAGTGCATTCAAGGTGTACGTCGTCATGATGCCCGAGTTTTGACCACGAGCCATGGCCCCGGCGCCTGCCAGTACTTGTCCGTAGACGGTAATCGCGGCAAGTGATGAGAAATATCCAAGTGTTGCCATGTTGATGGTGTCTTCGCCGAAGCCAGTCTTCTCGCGATAACGAGCCAAGAATGCTTCAGGGTCTGGCACGATGAGATTAGGGCCAGAGGCAGACGAATAGATCATGTAGTAACCCAAGTCTTCGCGAGGGTCTCCAATGTGGGTGAGTTCCCAGTCGATGACCTGATGTGATCCATCGGTACCAACCATGATGTTGGCGGGCTGGAAGTCGCTGTGTACTAGGCGTAACGGAAGTGGCGGCGGACGATTGGCATCAAGCCATTCGGCGACGTAGCGCAAGAATGGATTCGACTCGGCGTGGTTGCGATCGGCCTGACGGAAGCGATCGATGAGCCCGCCTAAATATGTTGACCAATCGGTCGGTCGCGGAATCGATGAGCCGACGTCGTCGGGGTTGATGCGGTGAACAGCGGACATGGTGTCAACAAGATCGAACGTATGGCGCCCGTAGCCCGTTTCGGGGGTGCACTCATTGAGGTGTGCTTGTAATGATTGTCCAGCAACGAAGTCGAGAACAATTGCTTTGGTACCAAGTCGAGTTCCGGTGTTGTCGTAGTAACGAGCTTTCGGCATGGGAATGCTCTCGGCTTGACCAAGCGCGCTGAGTAACGCCCATTCGGTATCGCGATCGGTCTCCATCATGGCTTTGCCTGGAGGAGGGTCACCACGCAATACCAACGTTTCAGTTGATCCGTCTTGCCAACGAACTTCAGCTCGAGCCATCAGGCGGCTATATCCACCAGTCATTGCTTCGTAACTGATGACCGTGACATTTTGTCCCGACTCTTGCGATAAAAACGCGCTGAGAAGGTCGGGCATTGCTTGTACGTCTTGCATATTTCCCCCGCTAGAAGTGTGAT
>WLMQ01000127.1 GCA_009700145.1 Actinomycetota bacterium | reverse complement strand
CATTCGCTGATGCAACTCGTGCCGCACTTGCCATCAACCCAGACGGAATTTTGTTGCGCCGTTCAACGAGCCATGGTTCTGCAACCTCCATACCAGTCTCACCCGATCGCCCCGGTTTTGGTTATCGTTTAGTGGTTAGCCGCAAGTTGTATGACAACGGAAGCAACGTCGCACATTCGGAGTCGTTGGCTCCATTGGCAACAGGTTCGTCATTGCACATGCACCCGCTCGACCTCGATCGACTCGGTGCATCGGTTGGTGCGCAGGTCAAGGTTTCAAGTGATCGCACATCAATCGTAATGCCGATCGTGGCCGATGAATCAGTGACTCGTGGAACTGTCTGGGCGGCTTGGGCACAAAGCGGTTCAAACATTGGCGAACTGATTGATTCGTCACGCTTGGTCAACGATGTGAAGGTGGAAACACTGTGAACAACACGACTTCAATTCTGGGTCTAGATCCAATCGCCATTGGTGATTTGATTTGGGCACCGCTTGTGATCATCTTGCTCAAAGTCGTAGTGATCTTTGTTCTTGGACTTGTCGCCACCATGTTGATGGTGTGGTTCGAACGCAAAGCAATCGCCGGCATGGGAAACCGCATCGGACCGAACAAAGCTGGTCCTTGGGGATTGCTGCAAACTTTGGCGGACGGAATCAAGTTGTTCTTCAAAGAAGACTTGTTGCCCGATCGTGCTGACCGATTTGTTTTCAAACTGGCACCGTATTTGGCATTCGTCCCCGCCTTCTTGGTGTGGTCGGTCATTCCTCTCGGTGGCGATTTTTCTCATGGCAAAGGTGGAATTGTCACCTGGTTCGGCCATGCGACGCGCGTGCAGTTAGCCGATCCGCCAGTAGGCGTGTTGTTGTTGCTCGCTCTGTCGTCGGTCGCGGTGTACGGAATCATGCTGGCCGGTTGGTCAAGCGGTTCAAAGTATCCACTTCTCGGATCGGTGCGTGCTTCGGCACAAATGGTTTCGTACGAAGCAGCACTTGGTCTGAGCCTCGCCACAGTGATTTTGTTGGCAGGTACTTTGTCAACGAGCGGCATCGTTGGACATCAATCAAGTTTTGCCGATTGGCACGTTGTGTCGACTGGTGTCATTCCATTTATCATTTTCATGTTGGCTGCTACCGCCGAAATGAACCGTCCACCGTTTGACTTAGTTGAAGCCGAGCAAGAACTTGTGGGTGGATTCAACACCGAATACTCAAGTATTCGATTCGGCTTGTTCTTCTTGGCTGAATTCATGAACACCATCACTATGAGTGGTGTCATCGTGACATTGTTCTTTGGTGGCCCGCAGGGCTTGTTCAATATTCCTGGTATTCCGGGAGCCATTGAAGGTTCAATTTGGCTCATCGCCAAAGTGCTGGTGTTCTTATACATCTACGTCTGGATGCGAGCAACCTTGCCTCGCTTCCGTTACGACCAGTTGATGGATCTTGGTTGGAAAATTTTGATTCCAACATCACTCGGCTGGTTTATGTTGATGGCCGTCTTGCGACTCAGCCGTGACGAAGAATGGAACCGTGGACTCGTCGCCATCGTTGCTGCAGTGATCATCCTCGGATGTGTTGCGCTGATGTCAACTGCTGTGAAAGTTAGTAAAGCCAATCGCGAACGTGAAGGAGCGATGTTCTGATGGGTTACCTCGGAGGATTTCTTGTCACGCTGGCGCAAGTCGGTCGACGCAACAAACTGACACTTGAGTATTCAGGTGGACGTGAAAACAAAAAGGGCAAGCCGCAGAAAGACGAGAAGGCCCCTAAGCCCGAACGTCTGCACGGCCGCCATGTTTTGAACCGTTACGAAGACGGTATGGAAAAGTGCATCGGTTGTGAGTTGTGTGCGGGTGTCTGCCCGGCAAAGTGCATTTATGTTCGAGGTGCCGACAACGATCCTGAAAATCCCACATCGCCCGGTGAGCGCTTTGGTTTTGTCTACGAAATCAACTACTTGCGTTGTATCCATTGCGACCTGTGTGTTGAGGCTTGCCCAACTGAAGCAATTACTGAAACGAAGTTGTTTGAGTTCTCATTTACAAATCGCCAAGATGCCATCTACACCAAAGCCGAATTGGTTGTTGGCGATGATGGTAAGCCACAGCAGTTGCCGTGGGAAGACTGGCGTGAAGGTGAAGACATCTTGACGTCGGGTTGGTTGCGCGCAACTGCACCCTCTGGTGACGCAACCTTTGAGGGTGTCGTTGGTTGGAGTGGCGAGTTGGGTTATGGCGTTCGTGCACCCGAGCCTGCACAAGATCAGAAGGACGAGGCTGGTCACTGATGGAACTGGTGGTCTTTGTTTTTGCTGCCGCCATGATTTTGGTTGGTGGACTCGGAGTCGTTCTGCGTAGTCATCCAGTGCACGCCGCTTTGAGTCTGATTCTGACTTTGTTTGGTGTGGCTGTGATGTTTGTTTCGCAACAAGCGCATTTTCTTGCGGCAGTGCAAGTCATTGTTTATGCCGGAGCGATTGTTGTGTTGTTCTTGTTCGTGATCATGCTTCTTGGTGTCGACCGCACTGAAGATATCAAGACCGAACCTTTTAAAGTCCAGCGTCCACTTGCAGTCATCGTCGGACTCGGAGTGACTGGTTTAGTGACTGCAGCAGTCATTACCTCGCGTGATGTCGTAGCAACTCGTGGGGCCGGCATTATCGAACCAGCGATGACCGACCCTGATTCAAATATTCGTCAACTATCGCGCAGTGTCTTTGGTGACTATGTCGTGGCGTTCGAAGTGACATCAGTTCTACTGGTCGTCGCAGTTGTCGGCACGGTCTTGCTTACTCGCAAAATGAAGCCGGCGTCAAAGGAGTCTCAGTGATGTCTGCTCTTATCGCTGCGGCGACACCAACCACGACGTGGTATTTGGTGCTGGCAGCTGTCTTGTTCGGAATTGGAACTGTGGGTGTTTTGGTTCGTCGCAACCCACTCGTGATGTTCATGTGTATTGAACTCATGCTGAATGCTGTCAACTTGACATTTGTTGCTCTTGCCAAACGACTCGGTGACATTGGTGGCCAGACCACAGTGTTCTTCGTGATGGTTGTAGCTGCGGCAGAAGTCGTTGTGGGTCTCGGAATCATCGTGTCCATTATGCGTAAGCGTCCCGGCGCCAACGTTGACGACATTTCGGCACTGAAGGGCTGAGGGGAAAACGATGCTCGATCTCATTTGGTTAATCCCAGCTCTACCGCTTGCTGGTTTTATATTGATTCTGTTGTTCGGTCGCCTGTTGGGCGAACCGAAGGCCGGAATCTTGGCTGCGTTAATGGTCGGCGGCTCTTTTGCCGTGACTGTTGCAGTGTTTTTTGAATTGCTCTCGAAGACAACTGAAGAACGGCATCATGTTCTCACAGCGTTCTCGTGGGTGCCGATTGGTTCATTACATGTCGACTTAGCTTTCTTGGCTGATCCGCTCAGCATCACAATGGCTTTATTCGTGACCGGTATCGGTTCGCTCATCCATCTCTATGCAATTGGCTATATGCATGGTGACCCGAAGTTCTCAAAGTTCTTCTTGTATCTCAACTTGTTCGTGTTCTCGATGTTGATGTTGGTTATGGGCGAGAACCTGCTCGTGACCTTCCTCGGTTGGGAAGGCGTGGGTACTTGTTCGTACTTCTTGATTTCGTTCTGGCACACCCGCGAAAGTGCCGCAACGGCCGGTAAAAAGGCTTTCGTCACCAACCGCGTTGGTGACTGGGGCGTGATGATGGCAATGTTCTTGGCTTTCGGTGCAACCGGAACTTTGAGTTACGCCGGAATTAATCACGCTGCTGAAAGCGGTGCGTTGTCGACAGTCACCGCAACAGGAATTGCTTTAATGCTTTTCGTTGGTGCGTGCGGTAAGAGTGCACAGTTGCCGTTGTACATCTGGTTGCCTGATGCAATGGAAGGTCCGACACCAGTGTCGGCCCTTATCCACGCGGCAACCATGGTGACTGCAGGCGTTTTCTTGATGACCCGTATTAGTCCGGTGTTGTCGGTTGCGTACACCTGGGCGCCGACCATCATTGCCGTCGTCGGTGTTGCAACAGCTTTGTTTGCCGCCACTATTGCAGTTGCCCAAACAGACATAAAAAAGGTTTTGGCTTATTCGACTGTGAGCCAACTTGGCTTCATGTTCTTGGCAATTGGTTCAGGTGCATACGTTGCGGCGATCTTCCACATGATCACCCATGCTTTCTTTAAGGCTTTGTTGTTCTTGGGATCTGGTTCAGTGATTCACGGAATGCACCACGAACAAGACATGCGCAAGATGGGCGCGCTTCGGGTGTTGATGCCGATCACCGCTCTCACGTTCATCGTCGGCTGGTTGGCTATTGCTGGCGTACCACCGTTTGCTGGTTTCTGGAGCAAGGACGAAATTCTTTTGTTCGCTTTTGCCAAGAGTCCAATTCTGTATGTCGTTGGCATGATTACCGCTTTGCTCACGGCGTACTACATGACTCGCCAAGTGATCATGGTCTTCTTCGGTGAAGCCCGTTGGAAAGATCAGAGCGAAGAGCACGGCGCCCACGGCGATTTCAAACCGCATGAGAGCCCCAAAGTCATGCTCGCACCACTCGTTGTTCTTGCTGGATTGTCCATTGTTGGCGGAGCATTGCAGCTTCCCTTTAACCACAACACCAAGTTCCTTGAAAAGTGGCTCGAGCCAGTGATTGAGTTCGGTGAAAAAGACATTTCGGGCACATGGGCCGACAACAACAAGTACATCTTGTTGGCGGTCGCGGTTGTTGTGGCTTTGACTGGTATTGCCGTTTCGTACCTGGTGTACTCAAAGAAGAAGTTCGCCGCAATCGAACCCAATGTGATGGCGCAGGGTTGGTTCTACGACAAGGGCATTTCAAATTTCATGGGCGGACCTGGCCGCAAAGCTTTTGACGGAATCACTTGGGCCGATCGCACCATTGTTGATGGTGCAGTCAATGGCGTGGGCAAACTTGTTCAGGGGGCCGGTGGTTTCTTGCGTAAAGGACAAACCGGAGCCGTGCGTAGTTACGCAGCTGCTGTGGGCTTAGGCGTTGTCGCCTTACTTGTCTGGTTCTTCGTTCGAGGAGTGGTGCTGTGATGTCGTTGCTGGCCAGCGAAATGCACGGTTCGCTACCGTTCCCAATTTTGACTGCATTGATTTTGATTCCGGCTGCCGGATCAATATTGACTCTGATTAGTTCTAACCGTCGTCCCGAAATCACCAAGTTGATTGCGTTATTGACTTCGGTATTCACGGGTGCACTTGGTTTGTGGATGCTCGCATCTTTCAAAACCGGAGAAGCCGGCTACCAATTCACTTCAAAGCATCAGTGGATTTCGTCGTGGCACATCGGTTGGCATGTCGGAGTCGACGGAATTTCATTGTTCTTGGTTGTATTGACCGGAATCTTGTTCCCGCTGGTGATTGTTGGTTGCGATCCGCACCATGATGAGAAGCGTTATCTAGCCTGGATCTTGCTACTTGAAGCCGGAGTCATGGGTTCGTTCTTGAGCCTTGACTTGTTCTTGTTCTTCTTGTTCTTCGAAATCGTTTTAGTGCCGATGTATTTCTTGATCGGTGGGTGGGGTTACGACCAGCGCATCTACGCAGCAACCAAGTTCTTCTTGTACACCATGGTTGGCTCGGCCTTCATG
>WLMQ01000126.1 GCA_009700145.1 Actinomycetota bacterium | reverse complement strand
TCACGCTCGGTCGCCGATCGCTTTTTACGCATCTCGTCAAGATGCGTCGCTAAAGCCCGTACTTCATCGCTTTGACGACGACGCTTTTCGTGCAAGACGGCCAAGCGAGATTCGATGACATGGCGATGTGCGTCAACGATGAGCGACAGACGTTCGGTCGCAACGAGAATTTTTTCGATCTTTTCACGATGTCCAGCAGCTTCAGAGCGAGCAACGGCGTCAGCCTCAAGTCGTCGTTCGGTTTCGGCCAACCGAGCTTCAGTGAATTGCTTACGCTCAATAAGTCCGGCAGACCGCACTTCAAGGTCGCGACGACGACCCGACAACAACGCAGATTGAGCTTCAAGAGTTGCTCGGGCTTCGCCTCGTGCCTTGGCGGCTTCGGCTTCGGCTGCTTCTTCTCGTTCGAGTGAAGGAACAAGATGCTCGAGTTCGGAAACGCGTGCCTTGAGTCGATTGAGACGCTCTTCAATTTCGCCGAGCGTTGGCAATAGTCCTTCGGACTCAGTTGCGGCCTCACGGCGTTCGCTCTGCACACGAGCCAAGGCTTCAGATGCAGCAGTGAAGGCCGCGTCGTTAGCGTCAAGTCTCTTTTGTAGTTCTGATTCACGCGAACGGGCGGCTTGTTGTTCGGTTTGGGCAATACGTACCGCTTCATCACGAACGGCTAGATCGGCTTTCGATGATTCGGCATTGTTTAATGCATCTTCAAGCGCGGCACCTGTTGCGCCACCACCGGCTACCCCAATTCGCCAGCCCGTGGTCGTGAAGCGATCGCCCTCTGGGGTGACCGCGACCAAACGCGGATCACTCATGACTGCGTCAACAGCAGCGGTCCAATCTTTGACTTGCACCGAGGTCGCGAGAAGAAGATCAAGAAGATCGGAAACATCTTTGCGAGTTGAACGAACATGATCGCGAATTCGCAGTGCTCCCGATGGCACAAGGCCAGTGACGACAACTTCGGACTTAGCACCCAAAGCCAATACTGCACCCGAGGTTGACGCAGACCGCAGATGTGCCAAAGCACGACGTGCAGATTCGGTGTTTTCAACAACAACGGAAAGCAATGCTTCGCCAAGCGCTGCTTCAACAGAAGCTTCCCAACCTTCGTCAATAACTACAAGGTCAAGCAATGTTCCGACAACACCGGCAACATCTTTCAACTTTTCGGCTCCGGCACGGGCTCGAGCACTGTCAAGCGCTAATTGCAAAGCCTCACTACGGGCTTGCCAACGTGCGAGTTCGGATGCGACAGCATTGCGAGTTGACTGCGCTCTTTCAAGTTCGGCTTCTGCCGACAAACGTCGCGCTTCTGCTTCGGTAACTTCGTTAACGAGCGGTACCTCAACGGTTTGTGCACGTTCACATTCGTTGCGAAGACGATCGATTTCAGTTGTGTACCGGCCATCGCGCTCAGACAAAGCCTGCATGCGAGCCGACAAGCGACGATATTCAGAATCTGCTGATTCAACAGATGCGCGCAACGTACGCAACTCGCCACGAACTTCGGCAGCTGCACTTGCCGCTGAGGTTGTTGACGAAATGTGATCGAACAACGTGGCAGCTTCGTGACGCTCGCCTTCGAATGCGGCTTCGTCGTTGGCGAGTTCAAGGCTTTCGGGCTCGAGACGCTCCATCGCCGATTCAACTTCGGAAAGTTCGGTCGTGAGTCTTGATGCGTCGGCTTCAAGGTTGGCGACGACACCCGAGTCCATCATTGCGCCACGGTCACGTTCATACGAACGGCGACGCTCCACGAGCAACATCGAAATACCTCGGGCGCGTTCACGTAATTGCTCAACGCGCACAAGTTCATCGCTGAGTCCGCTGTCGCCGCGGGCTGAAAGTTCGGCTTCGGCAGCCATGACGTTGGTATCAAGCTCGGCCAAGAGACGGCGCAGTTCGTTTTCTTTATCGCTCGAAGTCGTTCGTTCAACGGCCAAAGCCTCAAGGCGGCGACGGAAGGTTGTAATTTCACGACCCGACAAGAACAAACGTAAAGCATTGAGTTCAGCAACAAGATCGCCGTGTCGGCGAGCAGCTTCGGCTTGACGTTCGAGCGGGCGCAATTGACGACGCACTTCGCGCAACAAGTCTTGAACACGCAACAAAGATGCCTCAGTAGCCTCAAGGCGACGTTCAGCCTTTTCTTTGCGCTTACGGAATTTCAAAACACCGGCGGCTTCTTCGATGATCGAACGACGATCTTCGGGACGAGCATTCAACACTGCGTCAATTTGACCCTGGCTGACGATGACGTGTTGCTGACGACCCACACCCGCGTCGGACAAAAGATCTTGAACGTCGAGCAAACGACACGACACGCCATTAATCGCGTATTCGCTTTCGCCAGTGCGGAACAAAATTCGACTGACACTGACTTCTGATGCGTCAAGCGGCAATAGACCCGACGAGTTGTCGAGCGTCAGGGTTACTTCGGCACGACCCAAGGCGGCACGCTTAGCAGTACCAGCGAAGATGACATCGTCCATCTTCTGGCTTCGAACAGCGCTTGGGGCCTGGGCGCCGAGTACCCACGCGATGGCATCAACGACATTTGACTTTCCAGAACCATTGGGACCAACGACAACCGTGACCCCGGGTTCGAGGTCCATCACGGTGGTGTCGGCGAATGACTTGAAGCCTTTGAGAGTAAGAGATTTAAGAAACACGGCGTTTCAACCTTAGTTCACAGGGGTGCCCAGTTCCCCCGTCGATCAGCCATGCCAGGCCTCATTTCAGCGCTGACAAACCTTGCACCAGCTCGTGGTCCGTCCCCCAATGGCCGCACTCGTGATCGTTCCCCTACCGCAGGTCAGGCACGGTAAACCAGATCGGGCATAGACCCGGTGTTGGTCTTGGAAACTCCCCGCGCCCCCGTCAAGATCGACATATTGGGCATCCCCCAAAGTCGATCCACCATGGTCGATTGCAGTTCGCAAAATTTCATGCAATGCGACATGAATTCGCGCCGATTGAGTCGGCCCAACGTCACGGGCAGGACGACGGGGATGGACCTTGGCTCGATGCAAAATTTCGTCGCCGTAAATATTGCCGATCCCAGCAATCAGGTGTTGGTCGAGCAAAGTCGCCTTCACCGCCCGGGTGGTGGTCCGCAGGACTTGACGTAGCTCAGCCAATGTCAGTCCGTCGACTATCGGGTCACGACCAAGAGCCGCAAGTTCGGGAAGTACGTGTGACACATCGGCTGGATCAAAGACCACCACTTCCCCGAAAGTTCGGGGATCAACAAACCGAAGTTCATTTCCGTCGTCGAGAGTCATCACCACATGACTGTGAGCAGGGCGCTGCGATCCGACTGCATCGATGAGCACTTGGCCACTCATGCGCAGGTGGATCATCACAGAGTCACCCGAACTTAAGGGACACAGCAAATACTTGCCTCGCCGTTGCGCTTCAACAACACGAACCCCGGTGAGGCGGGCGATCACTTCTTCGCGAGATGTGCGACGAACAGAACGTTCACGACCAACTTCAACCTTGGTAATTCGCCGACCAACAAAATGTTGCTCAAGTCCCCGGCGGACCGTTTCAACTTCGGGAAGTTCAGGCACGACCGATATCAACGCCGCGTGCGTGTAACACCGAGAGCGCCATTGTTGACGCGGCCTGCGCAGCAGCCTTTTTCGTCCGACCATTTTCACAGCCGACTTCAACACCGTTCACAATGACTTTGGCTGTAAACGTTGGTTCGTGTGCCGCGCCAGTTTGTTCAATCTCGACCACTGGAGGTCGTGAATACTCGCGCACGCACACGCGAATCAAATGACTGCGGGCATCAAATTCGTCAAGTCGATCTGCTTGGCTCATGATGCGGTCGCCCATAATTTTTATGACAAAAGCACGCGCTTTATCGGGGCCACCGTCTAGATACAGAGCACCAATGAAAGCCTCGAGTGCATCGGCCAATATTGAACTCTTCTTTTGACCGCCAGCCGACAACTCTCCGGCACCGAGTTGAATCCATTGACCAAGATGAACCTCGCGGGCAATGTCGGCCAAAGTTTCGGCATTGACTAACGATTTACGCAGATCAGTCAGTTCGCCCTCGTTCATCGTGGGGTGAGCTTGATAGATGCGATCAGTGATCGTCCATTGCAAAATGGCATCACCCAAAAATTCAAGACGTTCGTTACTTGGGTTACCAGGATGTTCTGCACACCACGATCGATGCGACCGTGCTTGCCTCAGCAACGAAGTGTTGATAAATGCATGGTCGGCGTTTTCACGAGTCCATACTTCAATATCTCCGCCAGAAAATTCGCTGCGTTTTTCGCGGCGTTCACGACGAGTTGTTTTCGGCTTGAACTTATTGAGGAATTTCCGAGATGCGGCAAAGCCCGCCATGAGCAATCAGCCCTTTTGGCCGTGCGCCAAAACGTGGGCGTACACAAAGTCGACTGCATCACGAACAGTCTTTAGGTCGGCCAGATCTTCGTCTTCGATACGGAAACCAACGGTGCGTTCGCTCAGTTCTTCTTCAAGTGCGTCAACTAATTCAACGAGTGCCAGCGAATCGGCGTTGAGATCGTCTTTAAACGACTGGCCTTCCGAAATGTTTTCGGGATCAATTTCAAGAATGTCGACGAGCTGATCACGAACAATCGCAAAGATCGCATCACGATCAAGGGGTCCGTCTACTACATGGGTCTCAGCGGGCACGATGTCCTCCAGGTCAACTAGCTGTTACGAAGATGATAACTGCGGCAACAACGCAGAGTGAGCGTTATGCGCCGTTGATGGCTCGGCGAATTTCTTCGACGATGCCACATTGCACCATGTCGGAGGCGACTTTGATGCCATTAACCATCGCTCGAGCCGATGATGATCCATGAGAGATGATGCACACCCCGTCGACACCTAGCAGGATCGCTCCGCCCGTACTTTCGGGATCGACGCTTTCGTACAACGGCAACAACGCTGGAAATAATGCGTCGGCATGGGGTTTGTATTCTTCTTTGGCTGCGAACGCCGCCATCAAAGCCTTGATGAGCGTTTTCATTCCACCCTCAAGTGTTTTCAAAACAACGTTGCCGGTGAAACCATCGGTCACGACAACATCAACATTGTCTGACATCACGTCACGGCCTTCAACGTTGCCGATGAAATTGATTCCGGTTGCGTTGAGCAGTAATTCATACGCTTCTTTGCGAAGCGTGTCACCCTTGCCGGGCTCTTCGCCGATTGACAGCAATCCAACTCTCGGGTTGTCAACGCCGTAACGATGATGTGAATACACCGAACCCATAATTGCGAATTGCACGAGCCATTCGGCCTGTACTTCAGAGTTCGCACCAGCATCAAGCAAAACTGTAGGACGTCCACCCGGAACCGGAATAGGCGTTGCGATCGCTGGGCGATTCACGTTTTTAATGCGACCCATACGCAATAACGCTGAGGCCATGGTGGCGCCGGTGTTACCTGCAGAAATCATCGCCGATGCTTTGCCATCACGAACTGCTTCAGCAGCACGAACGAGAGTTGAATCTTTCTTGCGACGAACGCCAGAGGCCGGGTCATCATCCATCTCGATGACTTCAGAGGCAACAATCAGATCAAGATCGCCGCGTCCTTCAAGACCTTCGGGACCGACGAGAACAATGGGGATACCAAGTTCAGCGGCTTGCAATGCACCAGCAACAATTTGGCTTGGGGCAAAATCGCCGCCCATGGCGTCGACGGC
>WLMQ01000125.1 GCA_009700145.1 Actinomycetota bacterium | reverse complement strand
ATTCGGTATTGCCGAATAAAACGACACCAGAATCACAATGAAGTGTGACTATGTTCGCGGGGTTGAGCGCACGCGGGATGCTGTAAAGATTGCAACGCACGCAACTCCCGCGGCAACATGAAACGCAGCGCGATACGAAGCCGGCGTGGGCTCTCCTCCACCTACACCTTGCTGAACCGTTGTCATCACGACCGATCCAAACACTGCGCCCATTTGCGTCATGAGTTGTTGCATCGCGCCTGCCACACCTAAATCATTTGTGCTCACTGCATTAGCAACCAGCGACGTCATCGCTGGGCTTGCCATGCCAATACCAGCACCCGACAATCCGAGGGCAAACAACATCAACATCAAACCGGTTCCAGGTCCAACTATTCCGAACGACAACATTGATGCGACCACGCATAGTCCGCCGGCCATTCCCATTGCCCGTTCGCCAATACGAATCGTGATCAAGCTTGCAAGAGGAGCGACGATAGCGAATGTCAGAGGCCGCGCTATGACCACAAATGAAATTTTGCTGTGGTCATAGTGCAACACTTCTTGCAAAACCTGCGGGGCTAACAAGAAGCCGCCCATGTAAGCAAAGTTCGCCAACGTTTGTGACATCACCGGAAACGCAACGTTGCGTGTCTTCAACCAATGCAACGGCAACAATGGATCGCTGACGCGTTGTTCAATGCGAATGAACAAAACCAACGAACACGTAGCGGCTGCTAACAAACCAATTGTGTACGGGCTATCCCAGCCCCACTTCGGACCTTGGTTCACTCCAGCCAACATCATTGATGCACCTGCACCCAAGGTAATTGAGCCAGCTACATCAAAGTGCACATCTTTCTTGCGTTCGGTATCGGGCAGAAGCCACACCGCAATGATGACGCCGACAATGCATAGCGGTGCTTGGAACGCAAAAATCACTCGCCATCCGAATGCATTAACTAGTGGTGCTCCGGCAACGACACCAAGAACGGGCGCACCCGCGTTAACGAAACTCCAATAACTCAACGGTCGAACACGTTGATCGGGCGCGAACAAGCGGTTGATATACGCCATCGTCGCTGGACCTGTTGCTGCACCAGCCGAAGCCGACAAAATGCGAAACGCAATCATGCTCGGTGCATCCCATGCCATCGCCGTTAACGCCGCAAAAATTCCGGCACCTAATAAACCAAATACAAAGACGCGTTTATGCCCCCACAAATCGCCGGCTTTGCCGTAGGCCGGTCCCACAACACCGAAGGCCAACATGGGTCCGGTGATGCTCCACGAAATAACTGAAACACTTGAATGAAATTCGTCAGCAATGTCGCCGAGCGACACGACCAAGATGGTGATTGTGAAACCAACGGTGAAGAGCGCCGACAAAACAACAAGGAGAACCGCCCAATTTCGCCCAATCGGGACGCGCTGACCTATCCAACGACGTAACAAAATTGGCCATGGCACAACACCAAGCTCGTCAACGCCTACTGAATCAACGTTGAGCGTACGTGGAGTTGTTTCACGGGCTTCTTCGCCCACGACTCAGGACTTGGGTGCGAGTGCGGTTATCGCTTTGGCCAGTGCAGTGACTGTCCAGCGATCGTCCTGCTTAATTTCTTCAGCCATTGCCCATGTGGCAACACGGGTGACTTGGCCACCTTGCACATAGAAAGTTTCGCCGGAGAATTCACACAGATCCGAAGCCAAGTACGCCACGAGCGGGCTCACGTTTGCGGGATCCCATTCGTCGAACTTGCCATCTTTGGCTGCCATGACATCTTCAAGACCAGGAGTTGCCATTGTGAGGCGAGTACGTGCAGCTGGCGCGATTGCGTTGCTCTTCACGTTGTAACGCGACAACTCTTTGGCACAAATCTGACTGAAGGTTGCGATACCCGACTTAGCAGCGCCGTAGTTGGCCTGACCCGGGTTCGAAAACAAACCAGAGGTGCTACTGGTGTGCACCAAGTTGCGCGGCTTGGTGATGCCGGCCTTGGCTTGTTCACGCCAGTACGCAGCAGCATGGTGCGTGGGTGCAAAGTGACCCTTGAGGTGCACCTGAATAACAGAATCCCATTCGGCTTCGCTCATGTTGACCAACACGCGGTCACGCAAGATGCCAGCGTTGTTGACGAGAATGTCAAGATCGCCAAATGCTTCGATGGCGCTGTCGATCATGCGCTTAGAACCATCCCAGTCGGCAACGTTGTCGGTGTTCACAATGGCTTCGCCGCCCATGCCCTTGATATCGGCAACGGTTTGCTGCGCGGGTGTCATATCTGAACCCGAACCATCGTTGGCGCCACCAAGATCGTTGACAACAATCTTGGCGCCTTCGGAGGCGAACAACAATGCGTGTTCGCGACCAAGTCCACGACCTGCTCCAGTGATAATTGCAACGCGTCCGTCAAGTGTTCCCATGACAACTCCTTCAAGTTATTGAGTGATGTGTTTTAACCAGATTTTGGAGACATCAGCCTACGCCAAGGTCTCTCTCAGTGCGAAAGCCGGTCAGCTTCCGTAATACAGCACGTCAAGCACAGTGCCACGTGGCAGCAACTGTCCAACCGCTACTGGCTGGCCGGCCGAAAAGACCGCAATCGGGAATCCCTTGGTGTTTCCGGTAATTGTTCCTAGAACGAGTCCTGCGTTCACGACCGCTGGTCCAACCTTGTCAAATTTCAAGTTAGACAACTGCGGAACCGCAACCAGATCGGGACCTTTTGAAACTGCCACAGTCACCGCAGTACCGCGGGCTAACGAATCACCAGCAGCTGGTGTTTGTGTGGCGACTCCACCAGCAGCAACAATCGAGAATTGATCATCACCACGATTAATCGTGAGTTGAAGATCGGTGAGCGCGGTTGTCGCAGATTCGATTGACATACCGGTGAGATCGGGCACAACGCGTGGCGTTGGGCCTTGCGAGACAAATGTGTCAACAGCAGTACCCTTAATTACTTCTTGGCCAGCCACCAATGTGGGTTGCGACGTGACTGTCCAACGAATGATGACTCCGGTTGGAACATCTTCGCTGTATTCGGGGGTCTCAACACCAAGAACTAATCCACCATCGGTCAGTGCCGCAAGTGCAGTTGCCGAATCAAGACCATTCAATTCGGGAAGCGGAACCGGCGGCGGACCAGTTGACACCACAAATGTCAGGGTCTTTCCGGTTTCCAGTTTCTTACCTGTTTCTGGATCGGTGCGAATCACTGCTCCGACCGGCAACTCTTCATTGGCTTCTTCAACGATGACAATGTCCCACTTAAATTCAGTGACCAAGTTGGTGGCTTCACCTTGATCAAGACCAATCAAGTTAGGAATCGGGTGCGATTCTTTTTGCAATGCACTGAACAAGAAATAACCGCCAACGATTAATGCCAACACAGCAACTGCCGCAACGATCCAGCGACCAATCAATGGCTTATCTTCGGTCTCAACAACTGCAATAGCAGCGGCAGCATCTTCGCCAGTCGTCATTGTTTCAGAAGTTGATACAACAAATGATTGTGAATCATCAGATAACTCGTTGAACTCGCGAGGATTTGTGAGTGCACTTGAACGAGTTTCTTCGGTCTGATTTCCAAAAATTGCCGATGACACGATTGGGAGTTGTGTTGGTCGGGGCAAAGTTGGACCAGCCTGCACAAGCGCGCGACCCATCTCGGCGGCACTGGCACGTTCAAGCGGATCTGCTCGGCCAGCTTTGTCGAGCACTGCAGCCAAGCCACCTAAGTCGGCCGACACGGGGAACAACTTGTCAACTCGCGCCGAAAGTGTGCCCACAACCGAGTCGGCCAAGAACGGAACTGTTCCGGTGACGGCTTCAACCAAAATCAATGCCAAGGCGTACACATCAGCCTTTTCATCAAAGGGTTCGCCCTCAGCCTGTTCGGGGGCGCAGTAACGAGCCCGCTCTTGTGAGACCATCGCATCGTCGCCCCAGGCTTTCTCAGCGATCACCGAAGAGACTCCAAAGTCAGCAACACGAACTTTGCGATCTTCACCAAACATGATGGATGCCGGACGCAAATCGTGATGCAACATTCCGCGCTTGTGCGCGTAGTCAAGCGCACGGCAAACTTCAAGACCGACTACCAAAGCCTGACTTGGCGTCAACAAGCGATTGCGATCGATCATGTCCTGCAATGACCCGCCAGTTGGACGTTCTTGAACTGTAAAAATTCGCTCAACGTCATTGATTTTGACGCGGCCAAAACTCGTCAGACGGACAATATGTGGATGCGATATTTCAAAAACTACGGCGGCTTCCGCAAGCAGTTCGGGGCCATGCTGGGTTGTCGCATCGGCCGAAAAAAGCCGCAAATTGACTGCCGTCTCCGACTGCCGATCAATAGCCAAATACGACGTGGACGACGTTGAACGCGATTGTTCACTTTCAATCTCGAAGCGGCCGTCGATGACGGTGCCGATCAAAGACTCGGGATCATGGTTTTCAAAGACTGACATCGCTCTGAAACTAGCGTTTTGTTGCGAATGTGTGACCATCGGCAACCGCCCGAAGTGCAAAGTCCCTGCTCTAGCGGTGAGAATGATTATGTGACTCTCGACCAAGCCCCCGAAATCCAGCCGACCAAGCGTCGTCGGATCAAACTCGAGACGGTGCTCATCAGCCTCGGCATCCTCGTTGGCGTGATCTTTGTGCTTTACGGACTCAATTCTGGAACGACGGGTCGTGAGGCTTTGGGCTACCCCGCCGAAATCGTTGACATCTCACCGGCACCCAATGATCGCCAGGTTTTGTCACAGACCGAAATCAGCGTCAACCTGCAAGATGGTTTCGAAGCCGTGCTCGTACTTGACGGCATCGAAATTCCGACGACACGCCTTGAAGACTTTGTTCCCGTAGCTGCCAAGCCTGGCCAACAAATTGAATTACCACCGACGGCAATTTACGACCAAGGAAATTCACTCATTCGTTTCGAGCCCACTTCTGGTGCTGTCATCGAGAAGTACACGGTTGGCGTTCATAAAGTGAAGTGCATCTTTTGGAAGATCGAAGAAGGACGGCCTGCGGCACGCAGTTACGAATGGTCCTTTGAAGTTTTGTAATTAGGCGGGAAGTTCGCCATTTTCTAAAACCACTTTGAATTGTTCTTCATTCAATATTGGGACGCCGAGTTCTTGAGCCTTGGTGAGTTTGCTCGCGCCAGCCTCGGCGCCAACGACGAGTGCAAATGTCTTCTTTGACACCGAGCCCGGGCTCTTCCCGCCGCGATCTTTGATTGCACGTTCAGCACTATCGCGATCGAAATCAACAAGGCTTCCTGTGACCACAATATTTTTTCCGACCAAGTTTTGCGGCAGACGCGAAACTTCAACGTTGCCGAACTCGACTCCGGCCGCCCGTAACTTTTCAATGATCACTTTGTTGTCGGGACGCGAGTACCACGAGATAACCGAGTTGGCGATGACTCCCCCGACACCATCAACTGTTGCCAGGTCATCTTCGGTGGCGTTCATGATGTCATCTAAATTGCCAAAGGCAAGTGCCAGTGCTTCAGATGCCGCTGGTCCAAGATGCTTGATACCAAGTGCAGTTAAAAGTTTGGGCAACGGACGAATCTTGGATGCGTCAATTGCAACGATGAGTTTCTCGGCACCTTTTTGCGCGAAGCCTTCAGGCGTGAGTAATTGTTCAACGGTCAATGAATAGATATCGCCAGCATCACTCAGAATTCCGACGTCAGAAAGTTGAATCACCGTCTGTTCGCCGAAT
>WLMQ01000124.1 GCA_009700145.1 Actinomycetota bacterium | reverse complement strand
GGCTGATCGCGAACTCCACCTCGCGCAGGAATATCAAGACGTTGCGGGCATGTTCCGTTTCGCTATTGAAACCGAGCGCCGGTTTTACTTGGCCAACAAAGTTGATGTCAATGTCAAAGGTGACAGCACACGGCCACTGATTGAAGTGGAATTAACCGACGCATGGGTATGGGACATGTACCGCAAGAGCCGATTCGTCCCGAAGGTGCGAATTTTCAGTTTCAAAGACGTGAACGTCGAAGAGTTACCCCAAGAAGACTTGACCGACCTCGACAAGGCTTAACCACGCCTGAGACGAAGCACAACCAAAGTTTTGGTGCGTGGGGGGAAGAACTTGTTGCAACGTGGTATCGCGAACATGGCTACGACATCGTGGCGCGTAACTGGCGTTGTCGACAGGGCGAAATTGACATCATTGCCAGCAGTGGTTCGGTGTTGGTGATCTGTGAAGTCAAGACCCGAGCAAATGCCGATTTTGGATCACCGGCGTCGGCGGTCGATGTGAACAAACAACAGCGACTCCGGCGCTTGGCTGCCCATTGGCTCAGTGACAATCCGAATTCTCGCGTATCGGTCCGATTTGATGTGGCTGCAGTCATTGGCCCGAAAGAGAAAGTCACTCTGGAAGTGATCGAGGCAGCGTTCTGAGCGGTCAGTTTTAAGTGTGACTCTTCGCTTCACGGTCCCAGCACGCATAATGCCAGTGCCGACGCAGATCGGGAGCGTCATGAGGCACCGCCACGTTGTGTCCCATGCCCGCAGGAATCTCTTGCTGACATCCAGGGCAAATATACGTTTTGAGGGCCTGATAGGGCTGTATGCGCCGTACTTCGACTGGTCCGTAGAGACCTGACCAGATCGTTGGGGATGTGGCGCGCTTTTTTGGGGCGGGCTTTTTGACGGGCTTTTTACTCGCGGCCATGAGTCAGCCGGTAAATGCCCAGGCGACCAAGGCAATGATTGCGATCGCTGCGGCAACCACAAAGACATAGTCGGCGCGACGAGCCCGAAATTTCCGATAAGGGTTGAATCCCATACGACTCATTATCGTTCATGAGGTGAGCACAACCTCGGATACGCAGAGCAAGCAGTACGAAACACTCCTCGTTGAACGCAGTGGTGGAGTCGTGACGATTACGTTTAATCGACCCAAGAGCAAGAACGCCGTCAATGGCGTGATGTGGATTGAGCTACTTGAGTTGCTCACCGAGATTCAGCACACGTCAACTGATCGAGTTGTGGTGTTGACCGGTACTAACGGCGAGTTCTGCAGTGGTGCTGATTTGGTGGCGATGGGTGATGGAAGTGGTCGAGCACATAGTCACTCGTACTACTCGATGCGCGAAGTTACTGGCGTGATTATGGCGCTGTCGCGTTTGCCCCAACCGACGATCGCCAAAGTGCGCGGAGTTGCAGTAGGCGTTGGTTGCAACATGGCACTCGGATGTGACTTGGTCGTAGCTTCAGATACCGCACGGTTTTCGGAAATCTTCTCGAAACGCGGCATGTCACTTGATGGTGGTGGATCGTGGTTGTTGCCACGACGCATTGGTTTGCATCGAGCCAAAGAGTTGGCATTCTTCGCTGACATCATTGACGCCGCAGAAGCCGATCGCATTGGTCTAGTGAATCGTGTTGTGCCTGATGCTCAATTAGATGCCTTTGTTACCGAATGGACCGATCGCTTGATTGCTTTGCCGCCGATTGCACTGGCTCAATCGAAGCGCATGCTGAACAACTCGATGAATGTCACGCTTGAAGAAGCACTCGATGATGAAGGTGTTGCACAAACCGTGAACTTTGGAACCAAAGACACACCTGAAGCCATTGCTGCGTGGATGGAAAAGCGAAACCCGGTCTTCAAGGGTCGCTGACTCAATTACTGCTTGCCGATTCACTAGTTTGTAATCGGTGACCCAGCACACGACACAACACTTGGCAGGCCGATGGGCATGGCGCGCATCACTCGTTGTTTTCCTATTAGGACTGTTGTTTGGTGGCACGGGTTTCTCAACTGCAAAAGCTTCAGTTCCGCCGACCACAACGATTCCACCAACCACAAACATTCCGATAGATGAACCGATTGAAGGCGGAGGAGTCGTTGATACTCCAACTGATCAATCAACAACTGTTCCTGCGCCCACCAACACGGTGCCGGTGAGTTGTTTTATTCCGACCCCAGTGCAAGCAACTTTTGTTGGTCGCTTGTCAGCATCCGATCGTCGTACCGCTCGCTTTGAAGTCACGCAGATGCGCGGCGGTTCGCTGAATGGCTATTCGGTTGCCAATCTGGTTGATGTGCAGTACGACGAAGATGTGCGGTATCTCGATCTTGATCAGAGTTATATCGTTGCGGTTGGCATCGATCAATCGTCCGGGGTGCTGTATTCAAAGATCCGCGACCCTGAACCGTTGTATGGCGGAAGTCAAGTAGTTGGTGTGAACTCTGGTGTGAAGTGTCCCGAGATCGAAGACGCAGTACGCACATTGACGATGGACGCACGTTCGGTTGAAAGCGGAGTGTTGGCCCCGCTCAAGAATGCGAAAACCAAACTTGGTCGAGCGATTTTGCTGCCGTTTTTGTGGGTGTTTGGTGGCTTATTCGGTCTTGCCACAATTCGCGCGTTCGTCGTGACCGTCTACCGCACTGGCAAGCGGGCATGGAGTGGTCAGTGATATCGAGTGGTCAGTAGTTATTTTGCGTTGCGAGCAGCGGTGGCTTTGGCACGCAAGTCTTTAACCGCGAATTCAAGACCTTCGGTGTAACGGAACAAAGCAGTTCCGGCAATCAGCACGTTTGCTCCAGCAGCGGCGGCACCTTCGATTGTTGATGGACCAATGCCACCGTCAACTTCAATGTTGACTTGATCAGACAATCCACGGCGATCAATGACCGCCTTGAGTTCGCGAATCTTTGGTTCCATTGATGCGATGTACGACTGACCACCAAAGCCTGGATTGACAGTCATCACCAGCACCATGTCGACGAGGTCGAGTACATGTTCAATGTCGCTCACCGGGGTATGCGGGTTGAGGGCAACAGCGGCATTGGCGCCCATCGAATTGATGTTGCCCAAGGTGCGATGCAGATGCGGGCAAGCTTCGGCGTGCACAATCAAGCGACTGCAACCAGCATCAACATAACGCTGAGCCAAGACATCGGGTGTGAGCACCATCAAGTGAGCTTCAAAGGGCTTAGACGTGTATTTGCGGGCCGATGCAATGACATCTGGACCAAAGGTGAGGTTGGGCACGAACTGGCCATCCATGACGTCCCACTGGAAAAGGTCGACACCGGCAGCATCGAGGGCTTCAACTTCGGCGCCGAGCTTCGAAAAATCGCAGGGCAAGACTGAGGGAGAGATCATGATCGGCAAGGACACATCCACACGCTAGTCGGCTCTAGCCTGCGAGGGGTATGACAAAGCGACCGACTCGCAAATCTGGCTCGCGGCCGCTGCCCAATTTTGAGGTTCAAGTACGCATCGAAAAGGTGGTGGCCGAGGGTGACGGCTTTGGTCACTTGCAAGATGGGCGGGTCATATTTGTTGAGGGTGGATTGCCAGGCGAATTGGTGGTTGCCAAAGTGCTGAAGCAGTCGAAAGACTACGCCAGGGCAGTCGTGACTGAGGTCCTCGAGTCAAGCGAGCAGCGCGTAGATCCTCCGTGCGAATATGTTGCGCAGGGATGCGGAGGTTGCGACCTTCAACATGCATCAGTAAGTCTGCAGCGCCAGATCAAAGTTGACATCGTGACCGAATCGCTCGTGCGCCTCGGCAAGATCGAAAATCCTCAGGTGCGACTTTTTGAAAGTGGCGAGTTGCCAGTTGTGGCCGCGCGCACGACCCTTCGTGTTGCATCAACCGACGGCGGTGTGGGGTTTCGTAAACGTCAGAGCCACGATGTTGTGCGCGTCACGCATTGCCTTGTTGCGCATCCCTCGTTGAATGAATTGCTACCGGACATTCGTCTTGATGGCGCCGAAGAAGCCGTGTTGCGGGTTGGCGTCGCATCGGGCGAACGAATGGCTTGGGCCGAACCACAAGATTCCGTTTCGGGAATCGCGTCAGAGGTTTTGACGAGCCGAGCCTCTTCGGTGCACGAAGTAATTGCTCAACATGATTTCGTTGTGTCAGCTGAGTCGTTCTTTCAGTCTTCTCCGCAAGCCGCGCAAGCATTAGTTGATGCAACAAAACGTGCACTTGGCGATGCCAATTCTTGGGGAGAAGGTCCGGTTGTTGATGCGTATTGCGGAGTCGGACTGTTTGCGACCACGGTTTTCCCCGCAGATCGGCATGTGATTGCGATCGAATCAAACCCGTCAGCTTGTGCTGATGCTCGGTTGAACGTTGCAGGTCGCGATATTGAAATTGTGCAGGCGCCTGTTGAAGAGTGGGTGCCTCAGTCGGCCGCAGTTGTCGTCGCAGACCCGGCTCGTGACGGGCTTCGGGCTGGGGGTGTTGACGTTTTGACGGCGACAAATGCGCCAGTGATTGTTTTGATTTCGTGTGACCCGGCATCGCTTGGGCGGGATGCACGTCTCTTGATCGCCAAGGGATATCGCTTGGAATACAGCGAAGTCTTAGATCTCTTTCCGCATACGCACCATGTTGAAGTTGTGAGTCGCTTTGTTCGAGATGAAAGTATGGAAGTCGTATGAAGCCCGTGTTGTCTGCTGAAGTCGCTGCAGCAATTGCTGATGGTCGTCCGGTTGTTGCCATGGAGTCAACGATCTACTCGCATCTCGGGTTGCCTTCGCCGGCAAACCGCGAAGCGCTTGATCGTTGCAGCGCGGCTATTCGCGAAGGCGGCTGTGTTCCTGCAGTGACGGCGATTCTTCATGGTGTCGTGCGTCTTGGTCTCACTGATGCCGAACATGAACGAATTCTTGGACCGGCTCGAAAGGTCGCCGAACGTGATATCGCCGTAGCCGTTTCCCAAAAGTGGGATTTCGGTGCGACGACTGTGTCGGCTGCGGTTTCCATTGCGGCAGCTGGGGGAGTTAGCGTTTTCGCGACTGGCGGTATTGGCGGCGTGCATCGAGGGGCAGAACTCACCGGCGATATCTCGGCAGACCTTGATGCGATCGCCAATTATCCCGTTGTGACCGTTTCGGCTGGAGCAAAAGCATTTCTTGATTTGCCTCGAACACTTGAGTATTTCGAAACTATTGGTGTGCCAGTACTCGGTTGGAAACACGAATGGTTTCCTGCGTTTTATACGCGTAGTTCTGGTTTGAAAGTTCCACACCAAGTTCAGTCGGCTCGTGAAGTCGCCGACATTTTGTTGCACCGGTCGCGTGCAAAAACTGGTGTGTTGCTCACAGTCCCGATTCCGATTGAAGCCGAACTTGATGCGCTTCAACTCGATTCTGTGTTGGCACAAGCGTTACTTGATTGTGAAGTTGCTGGAATTCGCGGAGCCGCAGTGACGCCTTTTGTGTTGGGTCGAATTGGTGAGGCAACTGAAGGACGAAGTGTTCCCGCAAATCTTGCGCTGGCCGAGAATAATGCCCGAGTGGCGGCCGAAGTTGCCGTCGCCATCGCCACCAAATAGCGGCGAATAATGGTGCACCCCCTGGGATTCGAACCCAGAACCAATGGATTAAGAGTCCACTGCTCTGCCATTGAGCTAGAGGTGCGCAACGAGAAGTAGCAGTGTAGATCAACCAACACTTCGGTCGATGTATCTGACCGACTTTTGGACTGGCTAACCAGCGACTTCTTATATTTTGGGTGAACG